>JAJZFF010000112.1 GCA_021805485.1 Pseudomonadota bacterium | reverse complement strand
GGGCGGGCAGGCCGGCACCGCGGAAGTCGGCACCGCGCTCGCCGCCCTGATCGCCACCGCCTGACCCGGGTCATCGCCTGACCCGGGTCGTCCCTGGCGCTGACCCAGGGCTACTGACCCAGGGCTACTGACCCAGGGCTACTGGGCGACGAAATCCTCGACCAGGCGGTTGAACTTGTCCGGGTTCTCCATGAACATGAAGTGCGAACCGCCTTCGGACTCCTCGAAAATATCGACCTTCGCGCCCTTGATCTGGCTGGCGACCCAGAGCTGGGACTTCCACGGCACCAGGCTCGCCTTGCCGCCGATGACCAGGGTGGGAACGTCGATCAGCGGAATGACGTGCCGCCAGTCCTGGGTGGAGTGGTTGTAGAGCAGCCAGGCGGCATATTTGCGCGGCATCTTGAGGTTCTGCTCGATCACCCAGTGCAGCATGTCGCGTGAATATTGCTTGGTGAACATGCCGGCGACGAAGCCGTCGGTGACTTTCAGCCCGTCCGGCCCGGCCAGGCCGTTATAGGCGTCATACAGTCCCTTGGCGTCGAAAATGCTGCCCGCATCCTGCAATTCCTGCGCGCTCCAGGCCGGGTTCGAGGTGATCATCGGCATCTGGTCGACCAGCACGAGCTTGCCGATGCGGTCCTTGCCGAACAGCTCCCAGTAGCTCCAGATCACCGAGCAGCCCATCGAGTGGCCGAGCAGGGCGATGTCGGTGAGATTCTTGGCCACCAGGAACTCGTGCACGTCCTCGGCCAGGCGCTCGATATCGTAGCCATGGTCCGGCTTGTCGGAATCGCCGTGGCCGCGCATGTCGATGGCGAAGACGTGGAAGTGCCGGCTGAGGCCCGCGGTCTGGAACTTGAACTCCTCGGCGGTCTGCGACCAGCCGGGGATCAGCACCAGCGGCTTGCCCGTTCCGGCTTCGATATAGTGCAGCCGGACGCCGTCGTTGGTGGTGAACGAGCCGTTCTCTTCGGCCGAGGCCGCGAGGGGCGCGCCGGCCAGGAACAGGCCGGCAGCCAGGATCAGCATTCTTTGCAGGAGCGACATCGCCCGGTTTCCTCCGTTGTTTATTGCTTCGCCGTTGCGTCTTGCTTCGCCGTCGGGCGCGTCGGTTTCCGTCGGGCGCCCGGCCTCGCGGTCGGCGCGGCGGATTCTCGCGGCCCGGGCGACAGACTAGATGCGTACGGGACCCGCGCGCAACGCGCCTGCCCGGCCGCGCTCGCGCCGCGCTTGCACCGGTGGGGCGGAAACGGTAAGGAAGGCCATGTTCTGTGGCGCGCACATGTTCTGCTCTTTGGCCCGGGCCTGCGCCCGCGGCGTCGCGCGCCTGTTCGCGATCGGCCTGCTCCTTCGACTTAGCCGCCCCTGAGCGCTCCGCCGGGCAGGCTGCGCCGGCATCGCTCAGGGGGACCCCTGAGGCCAAGGTCGCACACACTCCCATCCGGCAGGACCGCATCATGACCATCCAGCACCCAAGCTTCGGCGCGATCGACGAGAACCGCGTCATCATCTTCGACACCACGCTCCGCGACGGCGAGCAGTCGCCCGGCTTCTCGATGAATCTGGCGGAAAAGCTGCGCATGGCCTCGGCGCTCGCCGAACTCGGCGTCGATGTCATCGAGGCCGGCTTCCCCATCGCCAGCCCGGGGGATTTCGAGGCGGTGCAGGCGATTTCCCAGTCCGTGCAGGGGCCGGTGATCTGCGGCCTCGCCCGCTCCGGGCGCGAGGACGTGCTGCGCGCCGCCGAAGCGGTGCGCCCGGCCGCGCGCAAGCGCATCCACACCTTCATCAGCACCTCGCCCCTGCACATGCGCGTGAAGCTGCGCATGACGCCCGAGCAGGTGCTGGAGGCGGTCAGCGCGTCGGTCGGGCTCGCCCGCCAGCATACCGACGATGTCGAATGGTCCGCCGAGGATGGCAGCCGCACCGAGGATGATTTCCTCTGCCGCTGCGTCGAGGCCGCGATCAAGGCCGGGGCGACGACAATCAACATCCCCGATACCGTCGGCTACGCGCTGCCGGAGGATATGGCACGCATCTTCGCCATGGTGCGCGCGCGCGTGCCCGGCGCGGATCAGGTGATCCTGTCGGCGCACAACCATAACGATCTCGGCCTCGCCGTCGCCAACACCGTCGCCGCCATCCGCGCCGGCGTGCGCCAGGTGGAGTGCACCATCAACGGCATCGGCGAGCGCGCCGGCAACGCGGCGCTGGAGGAGATCGTCATGGCGCTGCGCACGCGCCGCGACGCGCTGCCCTACCACACCGGCATCGTCACCCAGAACATCCTCAAGACATCGAAGCTGCTCTCCACCGTCACCAGCTTCGACGTGCAGCCGAACAAGGCGATCGTCGGGCGCAACGCCTTCGCCCATGAGAGCGGCATCCATCAGGACGGCGTGCTGAAGGACGCCGCCACCTACGAGATCATGACGCCCGAGAGCGTGGGCTGGAGCAATTCCAGCCTGGTGATGGGCAAGCATTCCGGCCGCGCCGCCTTTCGCGACAAGCTGAAGGCGCTCGGCTACGGCGAGATCGGCGAGAACCAGCTCAACGACGCCTTCCGCCGCTTCAAGGACGTCGCCGACCGCAAGAAGGTGGTCTACGACGAGGACATCGTCGCCCTGGTCGATGACGAGGTGATGCGCGGCAACGATCGCATCCGCTTCGTCTCGCTGGAAGTGCTGGCCGGCTCCAAGGCCCGGCCGCGGGCGACGCTGGAACTGGAGATCGACGGCGTCACCAAGGGCGCGACCGCCACCGGGGACGGGCCGGTGGACGCCACCTTCAAGGCCATCCGCGAACTCTTTGCCCACGAGGCGGCGCTGCGCCTCTACTCCGTCGGCGCCGTGACCGAGGGCACGGACGCGCAGGCCCGCGTCACCGTGCGGCTGGAGGAGAACGGCAAGATGGTCGACGGCCAGGGCGCCGATACCGACACCATCGTCGCCTCGGCCCGGGCCTATATCCACGCGCTGAACAAGCTGCTGGTCAAACGCGCGCGCACGGCGCCGGCGGCGCTTTCGGCCTGAGCGCGGCG
>JAJZFF010000100.1 GCA_021805485.1 Pseudomonadota bacterium | reverse complement strand
AGAGCTTCAAGGCCGCGATCGGCTGGTATGGCGGCGGCATCGCGGCGACGCGGTCGGAAAAACCGAATTGCCCGGTGCAGCTGCATTTCGGCGCCGAGGACAAGGGCATTCCGCTCGCGGATGTCGAGTTGATCCGCAAGGCGCAGCCGGATGTCGGGATTTTCGTCTACCCGGGTGCGGAACACGGCTTCGGCTGCCACGACCGCCCCAGCTTCAACCCCCGCGCCAACGAAATCGCCGAGCACCGCAGCCTCGCCTTCTTCGCCGAGCACGTCGTCTGACAGGCGGCACCCGTGAGCGCCGCGCGGCCCGGAGGGATTGAACCCGGCCGCGTGCCGTGCTGTTGAGGCGGCATGTCCATTGCACCCTCCGCAGACCGCATTCTCATCCTCGATTTCGGCAGCCAGGTGACGCAGCTGATCGCGCGACGCCTGCGCGAAACCGGCGTCTATTGCGAAATCTGGCCGTTCGACGCCGACCCGTCGCGCATGGCGACCTTCGCGCCGAAGGGCATCATCCTCTCCGGCGGCCCGGCGAGTGTCATTGAGGCGGTCGCGCCCAAACCCCCTGCCGACGTGTTCGGCGCCGGCGTGCCGGTGCTCGGCATCTGCTATGGCGAGCAGGCAATCTGCGATGCGCTGGGCGGTGCGGTGGAAGGCTCCGACCATCGCGAGTTTGGCCGCGCCTTCATCGACATCACCGAGGACTGCGCGCTGTTCGAGGGTGTCTGGGCGAAGGGCCAGCGCGCCCAGGTCTGGATGAGCCATGGCGACCGGGTAACGGCGCTGCCGCCCGGGTTCCGCGCCGTGGCGGTGAGCGAGGGCGCGCCTTTCGCCGCCATCGCCGATGATGCACGGCGTATCTACGGCGTGCAGTTCCACCCAGAGGTCGTCCACACGCCGGACGGCGCCCGCCTGCTTGCGAATTTCGCGCACAAGGTCTGCGGCCTTGCGGGCGGCTGGTCGATGGCGAATTTTCGCGAAACCGCGCGCGATGCGATCCGCGCCCAGGTCGGAACCGGGCGGGTCATCTGCGGCCTGTCCGGCGGCGTCGACTCCTCGGTTGCGGCGGCGCTGATCCACGAGGCGATCGGCGAGCAGCTCGTTTGCATATTCGTCGATCACGGCCTGCTCCGCGCCGGCGAGGCGGACGAGGTCGTGCGCGTCTTCCGCGACCGCTTCAACATCCGCCTCGTGCATCGCGACGCGTCGGACCTCTTCTTCGCTGCCCTCGAAGACGTCACCGATCCGGAGTTGAAACGCAAGACGATCGGCCGCCTGTTCATCGAGGTGTTCGAGGAAGAGGCGCAGAAGCTCGGCGGCGCGGATTTCCTCGCCCAGGGCACACTGTATCCGGACGTGATCGAAAGCGTCTCCGCTCGCGGCGGGCCCAGCGCCGTCATCAAGTCGCACCACAATGTCGGCGGCCTGCCGGAACGGATGCGGATGAAACTGGTCGAGCCACTGCGCGAACTCTTCAAGGACGAGGTGCGCGAACTCGGCCGCGAGCTTGGCCTGCCCGAGACCATCGTTGGCCGCCACCCCTTCCCCGGGCCTGGCCTCGCGATTCGCATTCCCGGCCCGGTCGACCGCGAGAAGGTTCGCATCCTGCAGAAGGCGGATGCGATCTATCTCGAGGAAATTCGTAATGCCGGCCTGTATGACGCGATCTGGCAGGCCTTCGTCGCGCTGCTGCCAGTGCGCAGCGTCGGCGTGATGGGCGACGGCCGCACCTACGACTTCGCCTGCACGCTACGCGCAGTCACCAGCACCGACGGCATGACGGCGGATGTCTACCCGTTTGACATGGCCTTCCTGACCCGCGTTGCCGGGCGGATCGTCAACGAAGTGCGCGGCATCAACCGCGTCACCTACGATATCACCAGCAAGCCGCCCGGCACCATCGAGTGGGAATGATTTTTGCCCCTCCGGGCGTATCCGAAACTACGCCAGAACACGACATAACATACTGAAATATATAAATAAACGTCGCGCAGTCTTTCGTTATCTATCGCCGGGCAAGCCTCCGGAATGACGGTATGGCTGACGGTATGGTGCATCTTGTCTCAGCCGAAAATCACATATACCGTCAGGGGCAAGAGAGCTTCTGACGGTATATTTTTTGGCATAACGTGCTGAAGAAACAGGGAAAAATCCGATCAGGAAGTCCATTTATGGCCTGACGGTATAATTGGGCGCTCTCCGGCATTTATTGACCGATTTGGAGGGCGCAGATGTTAACCGACGCAGCCATTAAGGCACTGAAACCAAGAGATAAATTATACAAGATTGTGGACCGTGACGGTATGTATGTCGTGGTCCAGCCCTCGGGCGCGATCGTGTTCCGCTTGGACTATCGACTGAACGGCCGCCGTGAGACGTTGACGCTCGGCCGCTACGGCCCCGCTGACCTGTCTCTTGCGCGGGCGCGTGAAAAGCTGATCGATGTCAGGCGCGCCATTTCGGAAGGCCGCTCGCCTGCCCAGGAGAAGCAGCGCGAGAAGCGCCGCATCCAGGAGGCGAAGAGCTTCGGCGAGTTCGGCGAGCGCTGGCTTCAGGAGGCGCGGATGGCCGACAGTACGCGCGCTATGCGTCGATCGATCTTCGAGCGCGACATCCTGCCGGCGTTTCGTAATCGGCTGTTGCCGGAAATCCTGCCGGAGGATCTGCGTGCGCTATGCGCGAAGGTGAAGGAACGCGGGGCGCCGGCAACGGCGGTTCATGTCAGAGACATTGTGAAGCTGGTCTTCGCTTTCGCTATCCTGCATGGCGAGAAGGTCGCCAACCCGGCAGACGAAGTTGGCCCGGCGTCGATCGCGACATTCGTGCCAAAGGACCGATCCCTGTCCCCGGCGGAAATCCGCATCATGCTCAGTCAGATTGAGCATGTAGCGACGCTGCCGACGATCCGGCTCGGGATAAAGCTGATCCTGCTGTCGATGGTACGAAAGAGCGAATTGCAGGACGCGGTTTGGGATGAGGTCGATTTCGAGAACGCCGTCTGGTCGATCCCCAAAGAGCGGATGAAGCGCTCGAAGGCGCACAAC
>JAJZFF010000471.1 GCA_021805485.1 Pseudomonadota bacterium | reverse complement strand
GGTCGAGGCGCTGGCGCGCATCCGCCCCGCGTTCGGTGGCGTGCAGACGGGCGGCAATTCGTCCGCCGTGGTGGATGGTGCCGCTGCGGCGCTGGTGTGCTCCGGCGCGTTTCTGCGCCGGCATTCCGGCCCGGCCCTTGCCCGGCTCGTTGCCGGTGTCGCCGTCGGCTGTGCCCCGGAGATCATGGGCATCGGACCGGCGCCGGCCATCCGCGCGCTCCTCGCGCGCACCGGGCTCGGGCTCGGCGACATTGATCGGATCGAGATCAATGAGGCGTTCGGTGCCCAGGTCCTTGCCTGCGTCCGTGAGCTTGGCCTCGACGAGGCGCGGCTCAACGTCAATGGCGGCGCCATCGCGATCGGCCATCCGCTCGGCGCTACGGGGGTGCGCCTGGCGGTGACGCTGGCGCGCGAACTGCGCCGTGCGGGGCTTCGGCGGGGCATCGCCTCGGCCTGCATCGGGGGCGGTCAGGGGATCGCGTTGCTGGTGGAAAATCCGGAGTTCCCGCGATGAAGGTTCAGCCGATGCTCGTCCATGTACGCCACGTCAGCGTCGAGTGGGGAGATTGCGATCCCGCAGGGATCGTGTTCTATCCACGTTTCTTCGCCTATTTCGATGCATCCACGGCGGCACTTTTCGCACGTGCGTCCGGGATGAAGAAGCCCGAGCTGCTCGAGCATTACGGCGTCGTCGGCTTTCCGATGGTCGATACGCGGGCGCGCTTCCTGGTGCCCTGTGCCTATGGCGACGAGGTTACGATCGAGAGCCGCGTCACCCGCTTTGGACGAACGAGCTTCGATGTCGAGCATCGGCTGCTCAAGGACCACGCGCTCTGCGTCGAGTGCACGGAAACACGGGTCTGGGTCGCCCGCGCGGCGTCCCATGCGACGGCGATCAAGCCGGTGCCGATTCCCGAGGAATTGATGGAGCGTTTCGGTGTCGATGTCCCGCGCGCGCTCAATCGGCGGCGGTGATGCGATGCAGCAGGGTGAGGAGACGATGCATATCGGCCTCGCCCACCCGGGCGATGAAACGGCCCTCGTGACGCGCCAGCGGCGCGGCGAGATCGTCGAGCAATGCCGCGCCAGCATCGGTCAGGTAGAGCGCGTGCGCCCGCCGGTCGTCCGGTGCCGGGCGCCGCTCGGCGAGACCGCGCGTTCTCAGGCTATCGAACAAGGCAACGAAATTGGCGCGCTTGATGCCGAGAGCATCGGCGATCTGCGATTGGCGTCGTCCCGGATTGTGGCGCAGCACGATGAGCACCGAGAACTGCGTCGGCCGGATATCGAATTCGGCGAAGGTGGCGTAGAAGTCCTGGAAGACGGCAAGCTGCGCACGGCGCAGCGCATAGCCGACGAGCTGAGGCAGCGGTCCGATGTCGATCGCGCCACCGTCACTCGCCGTGCAGGGCGGAGCCGACACGTCGCTCATCGCCGGTGGGATGAAGGGTTCATGGCGGCCGCAACTGTAGAGGTGAGGTCGGCCATGGCGCAAGCGCGGCGCGGGAGCGTGCTGCGAGGATGGAACGACAACAATGGAGGGGGCGCGATGAAACGGATGGGATTGCGGCGGCGCACTGGGGTCGCTTTGGCGGCTTATGCGCTGATGCTTGGCTGGACGGGCGTCACGGCCGGCATGGCTCAGACGAAGCCGATCAAGATCGGTGTGCTGAATGATCTGTCCGGTGTCTATGCCGACTATCAGGGCCAGGGCTCTGTGATTGCGGCGCAGATGGCGGTCGAGGATTTCGGGCCGGTGAATGGCGTGAATGCGCAGGTGGTCTTCGGCGATCACCAGAACAAGCCGGATATCGGGCTGGCCATCGCGCGGGCCTGGTTCGATCAGGATGGCGTCGATGTCGTCGCCGATGTGCCGAACTCCTCGATCGCTCTGGCGGTGGCTGATCTGGTGCGCCAGAAAAACAAGGTCTTCATCGGTTCAGGCGCTGGCACCGCGGCGCTCACCGGGGAGAAATGCTCGCCCAACACGGTCCATTGGACCTACGATACCTGGGAGGCTGGTCACGCGCTCGGCCGCGCGGTCGTCGCCCATGGCGGCAAGAGATGGTTCTTCTTCGTTGCCGACTACGCCTTCGGCACCGCTCTGGAGAGCAGCACGGCCGAGGCGGTGCGAGCGGCAGGCGGCACCGTCGTTGGCTCGGTGCGCCATCCGCTTGGCACCACGGACTTCTCGACCTACCTGGTCGAGGCGCAGGCGTCGGGGGCGGATGTGCTGGGGCTGGCGAACGCCGGCGACGATACCGTGACGGCGCTGAAGCAGGCGCGCGAATTCGGGCTGGCGGGGCGCATGCAGTTTGCTGGTCCGATCGTCAATATCAATGTGATCAAGCCGATCGGCCTGGCGAACGCTCAAGGCGTGCTGGCGGTGATGCCGTTCTACTGGGATCATGACGAGGGCTCGCGCGCGTTTGCGAAGCGCTTTGCCGCGCGCCATCCCCGCCACATCATGCCCAACGACATGCAGGCGGGGGTCTATGCCGGCGTACTGCACTATCTGAAGGCGGTTAAGCAGCTCGGTGCTGCCGAGGACGGCCGCGCCGTGGTGGCGGAGATGAAGGTGATCCCGACCGAGGACCCGCTGTTCGGCAAGGGTGTGATTCGCGCCGACGGCCGTACCATGCACCCGGTCTACCTCATGCAGACCAAGACGCCGGCCGAATCGCATGGGGAATGGGACATGTTCAAGCTGGTGTCGACGATCCCGGCCGAGCAGGCGTTTCGCCCGCTGGCCGAGGGTCACTGCGCGTTGGTCAAGCCGTAGCGGAGCCGTGGATCGCCTGCCAGACGCGCTCGGGCGTGGCGGGCATGTCGAGGTGGTGGACCCCGAATTCGGCCAGAGCGTCGACGACGGCGTTCATCACCGAGGGTAGCGAGCCGGCGCAGCCGGCTTCGCCGCAACCCTTTGCGCCCAGAAGATTGGTCTTCGCTGGCACCGGGTGGCTGGAAACGAGAAAAGGCGGCGCGTCCGTGGCGCGGGCGAGCGCGTAATCCATGTAGCTCCCGGTGATCGGCTGGCCGCTCTCGTCGAAGCGCACCTCCTCGAAGAGAGCCTGGCCGATGCCCTGCAGCACGCCGCCATGGGCCTGACCGGCGACCAGCAGCGGATTGATCTGCACTCCGAAATCATTGACCATCGTGTAGGCGACGACGGCAACCTTGCCGGTTTCGGGGTCGATCTCGACCTCGCTGACATGGCAGCCATTGGGAAAAGCCGAAGGTGCGCCTTCGTGAATGTGCCGGACGTCGAGCGAGTTCGGCACGCCCTCTGGCAACGTCGCACCGCGCAGTTGGGCGGCGAGGTCGAGCACGGTGATGCGCCGGTCCGTGCCGATGATGCGGAAGTGCCCGCCCGAACCGTCGATGGCGAACTCGATGTCGGTCTCGGCCGCTTCCAGCACGTGCGCCGCCGCCTTGCGGCCCTTCTCGACGACCAGCGCGCTGGCTTCCACGATTGCCGCACCGCTGGCCATGATGGATTTGGACCCGCCGGTGCCGCCGCCGGCGATCAGCTCGTCGCTGTCGCCCTGGAGGAGCCGGATCCGCGCGAAGGGAATGCCGAGCTTTTCCACCAGCACCTGGGCGAAGGGCGAAGCATGGCCCTGGCCGTAGTCGAGGGTGCCGGTGATGATCGTCACCGTGCCGTCCGCCTCGAAGCGCAGTCCGCCCATTTCGCGGGAGGGCGGAGCGGTGACTTCCAGGTAGTGGCCGATGCCACGCCCGCGCAGGAGCCCGCGTGCGCGGCTGGCGGCACGGCGGGCAGGGAACCCATCCCAGTCTGCCGCCGCCAGCGCCTTGTCGAGAATGGTCGGGAATTCGCCGCTGTCATAGGTGGTCGCGGCCGGGGTCGCATAGGGCATCTGTTCCGGGCGGACCAGGTTGCGCCGGCGCAGCGCGAGCGGGTCGAGCCCCATCTCGCGCGCCGCGGTTTCCACCAGGCGCTCCATGTAATAATTGCCCTCGGGGCGGCCAGCGCCACGATAAGGCCCAACGGGCGTCGTGTTGGTGTAGACGCAACGCGTCTGCACCTCGACGAGATCGGTGCCGTAGACCCCGATGATGTTCTTCACTGCATTGATGCTTGGCGGTACCGTCGCGGCGTTGGTCAGATACGCGCCGACATTGCCGTAGCCGGTGACGCGGACGGCGAGGAACTTGCCGTCCGCGGCCAGCGCCAGTTCGACGACCATTTCATGGTCGCGGCCATGACTGTCGGAGAGGAAGCTGTCGGAACGGTCGTCGCGCCACTTCACCGGCCGGCCGAGGTGCCGGGCCGCGTGCAGGAGGGCGATATATTCCGGGTAGACGCCGGCCTTCATGCCGAACGAGCCGCCGACCTGTCCGGTCAGCACATGGACCTTCTCGGTCGGCACGCCGAGCGCATCCTTGAGCCCATTGCGAAGCCCGAACACGCCCTGGCAGCCGACATGGAGCGTATAGCGTTCGCTGGCCGCATCGTAGGCCCCGATCGCCGCCCGCGGCTCCATCGGACTGACCACGAGGCGCGTATTGCGCAGCGCCAGGCGGGTGACATGGGCGGCGGCGGAGAAGGCTGCGGCGATCCGGTCGCGATCGCCATACTGGTACTCATAGGCGATGTTACCCGGCGCAGCCTCGTGCAGGAGCGGTGCACCCGGCGCCGCGGCGGCGGACGCCAGCGTGACGGCATCGATCTGGTCGATGTCCAGCGCGACCGCCTCGGCGGCGTCGCGCGCCTGCTGGACGGTCTCCGCGATGACGCAGACGACCGGTTCGCCGACAAAGCGGACCCGCTCAACGGCCAGCGGGGGCTGCGGCGGCATCGGCGCGCCCTTCGGCCACGGCGCCTGCATCCCGGGTGGCAGCGCGCGCAAGCCGGCGGCGGCGAGATCCGCACCGGTCAGTACGGCGACCACACCTTGCATGGCCCGTGCAGCGCCGACATCGAGCGAGACGATGCGGCCATGCGCCACCCTGCTGCGGAGGAACACGGCGTGGGCCTGGCCGGGCAACGACAGGTCGTCGGTGTAATGGCCCTCGCCGCGGAGGAGAGTCGGGTCCTCCTTGCGCGGCACTGGCTGGCCGATGCCGAACTTCGTCAGGGAAAGATCGGTTTCGTCAAACCGTGCATCCATGGTCCGAGCGCTGCTCCCATGCTGGAACGACCCCCGATCCGATTGAGCCGCTCCGGCTCGGGCAGATCGGCGGCAAGCTGCTCCAGAGTCATATGTTTCTGGAACACGGCCGCCCGACCCGATGGGTCCACCCGGTCGCACCGTGCTCCAGCCCTCGCGGGCGACGGACAATGGCGCGACCGTGCCCGACGCACAAGCGTGCTGGCCTCACGACAGGCCAGCACGGCAGAATGCCAGCGCAGGGGAATGCCAGGGCAGGCGGACCAGGACGGGGCGCCGGTATCAGAGATGCGTCAGCGTGCAGCCGCCCTCGCCCAGCGGATGCAGCGCCTCCCCGGGTGGGGTCGTCACCTTCAAATTATAGAGATCCCAAGGCCCCGTGCTTTCGGCGGGCGTCTTCACCTGGAACAGATAGGCGGGGAAAATGCCGCGTCCGTCGGCGCGGATCGCCCCTTTGCCGAAGCAATCATCCTCGGTCGGCATCCGCTTCATGCGTTCGATCGTCGCCCGGCCGCTGCGCTTCGCCTCGGCCGGTCCCATGTCGGCGACCGCCTTCAGATAGTGCAGGGTCGCTGCGTAGGCGCTGGCATGGGCTTGGTTCGGCCAGTTGTTCGGGGTCAGCGGCAGCACCCGCTTGGTGAAGGCGCGGGTGCGCTCGTTGAGGTCCCAGTAGAAGCTCTCGGTCAGCGTCAGGCCCTGGCACATCTGGGCACCGAGCGCGTGCACATCGCTGATGAACATCAGCAATGGCGCAATGCGCATGCCCGATTGCGGCAGGCCGAACTCGTTCGCCTGCTTGATGCAGTTCACCGTATCGAGCCCGGCATTGGCCAGGCCGAGCACCTTCGCCCCCGAGGCCTGCGCCTGCTGGACGAAGGAGGAGAAATCGGTCGTGTCGGGGAACGGGTAGCGCACGCGTCCGAGCACCTTGCCGCCCGCGGCGAGCACCAGCTTGCTCGTCTGCTCCTCGAGGATATGGCCGAAGGCGTAGTCGGCGGTGATGAAGAACCAGTCCTTGCCGCCGGCCTTGACCATGGCCCCGCCCGAGGACGTGGCCAGCATGTACGTGTCGAAACTCCAGACGATGGTATTGGGCGAGCACTGGGCACCGGTCAGCGCCGTCGTCGTGGCGCTGGCGTTGAGCATCATCTTGTCCTTCTCGCGCGCGACCTGCGCGACCGCGAGCGCGACCGAGGAGGTCGGCACATCGACGATGGCGTCCACGCCCTGGTCGAACCATTGGCGGGCGATCGTGGCGCCGATGTCAGGCTTGTTCTGGTGGTCCGCCGAGAGAATCTCGACGTCGAGGTCCTTCGCCGAGGCGCCGAAATCCACCAGCGCCTGCTTGGTGCAGACCACGGAGGTCAGACCGGTCGTGTCCCGGTAGGTGCCCGACAGGTCATTGAGCACGCCGATGCGGATTTTCGGCCGGGCCTGCGCCCGAGCGCGTGCGGCGGGCAGCGCAGCGGCGGTGGCGGTGCCGAGCAACAGCCGGCGTGACAGGGTCATGTCGCTTCCTCCTCCAAGGTTTCTTGCCGCCAGGTCCCGTCCGGCCAGCCGGAGCGTGAGACGACGGAGCCCGGTGCGTATCACGCCGGCGCCGGGTCGCGCCAGAATGCCGTCACCAGGGCCAGCGTCATGGCCTGGACGATCAGCACCAGGGCGACGCAGCCGGGCCAGCCGGCGAGGTGCCACAGCCCGGCCGGCGCCACGCCGCCGAGGCTGCCGCCAACATAATAGAAGGTGACGTAGAGCCCGACGGCGGTCGAGCGAGCGCGTAACGCCGCCGCGCCGACATAGGAGATCGCCAGCACCTGCTCGATGAACATGCCGCCGATCGCCAAGCCGAGGCCGGCGACGATGGCGCCGATCCCATGCACCAGGGTGAGCGCCATTCCGCTCATGCCGATGACGGCGGCGAGCGCGAAAGTGCCGCGGCGGCCGATCCTCACCGCAAGCCGCGTGGCCACCGGTGTCGAGATGATGGCCAGCAGATAGACCGCGAACAGATTGCCCAGCGCTGCCGGACCGAACAGGTAGGGCGGAGCGGCGAGGAGGAAATTGGCATAGGTGAAGGCCGCGACGATCGAGAACAGCACGGCGAACCCGGCCGCGTAGGTGGCGATGAGCTGGCGGTTGGCGAGATGCGCCCGCAGGCTCTCGAGCGCGGCGCCGAGCCCGCGCTGGGCGACGAAATTCTGCTCGCGCGGCAGGATCAGCCCGACCACCGCTGCCGCAAGCGCCGTCAGCACCGCGATCACCACGAAGCCCGCCCGCCAGCCGGCGAGCGCTGCGACATGGCCGAGGATGAACCGCCCGGCGAAGCCGCCGACGATGGTGCCGACGGAGTAGGTGCCGGCGAGCCGGATGCCCTCGGCCTCGCGTGCCTCGTCGCCGATATAGGCAACGGTGACGGCGAAGATGAAGGGCAGGGCGAGTCCCTGAAGGAAGCGCAGCAGCACCATGGTGGTGAAGTCTGGCGTCAAGGCGAGCAGCGCGGTTGGAATGGCGAGCAGCCAGGCGGCCACGGTAATGAGCCGCTTGCGCCCGAGCCGGTCGGAGATCGAACCGACGAAGGGCGCGATCAGCGCCACCGCGAACAGCGGCGCGGTGACGGTGAGGCCGGTGCGCGGCAGCGGCACGGCGAATTCGCGCGCCAGCAGCGGCAGTACCGCCTGCGTGGCATAGAGATTGACGAAGGTGGCGAAGCCGGCGGCGACGACGCCGATGCCGCGCGCCGCAGCCCCCGGCCTCACCGGAACACGATCCGACGCGAGAGCGTGAAATTCAGCCCCATTCCGGCGACGGCGCCTGCCGCGACGGCGAGCACCGGGGCCTCGCGGGCGAAGGCGAAGCCGGCGATCAAGCCGGCATAGGCGCCGCGATTGAGGACGAAGCCGGCGGCGTTGACGGCGAGGAAGCGAAGCCATTGCCGGTGCGGGCGATGACGCGGCGCGGCGCGGAACGTCCAGGCCCGATTGAGGGCCCAGTTGGCGCTCGCGGCGACGACATAGGCGACGGCCCCCGCACCATACAGGCCGAGGGGGCCGCGCAGCGCATAGACGGTCGCGGTATCGACCAGGAAGCCGCCGACCCCAACGGTGCCGAAACGCAGGAACTGGGCGAGCAAGGTCAGCCGCGCGACGGTGGCCAGGCGGCGCGCCGGGGCGGGCAGGCCGGCGGCGAGACGGCTGAGCATCGCGTCCATGCCCCCGCAATACCGGGCTCCGCCGGCCCGGGCAATGTGCCCCGGCTTGAAGCCGCCCCGCGAGGCTGCCATCGTCGGGGCGGGAGCACTTCACAGCTTTCGTCACCCATCCTGTCGTCACCGATCGGGGGATCCATGCAGCGACGCACCCTGCTCAGGGCCGGTCTGGCCGCCACGGCAGCCTTGGCTGTGCCACCGTTGGCCAGCCCGGCGCTCGCCGTTTCCGCCGCGTCGAAGGTGCTGCGTTTCATCCCGCAGGCCGATCTCGCGGTGCTGGATCCGGTCTGGACCACGGCCTATGTCACCCGCAACCATGCCCTGATGGTCTTCGACACACTGTTCGGCATCGACGCGCAATACCAGCCGCAGCTGCAGATGCTGGAGAGCGCCGCCACAGAGAACAACGAGCGCACCTGGCGGCTGGTGCTCCGCCCGGGTCTGAAATTCCACGACGGCACGGCGGTGCTGGCGCGCGACTGCGTCGCGAGCATCGGGCGCTGGGGCAAGCGGGACGCGTTCGGCCAGGCACTGCTCAGCGCCACCGACGAGCTCGCCGCTGCCGACGACCGGACCATCGTCTTCCGCCTCAAACGGCCCTTCCCCTTGCTGCCCGCCGCCCTTGGCAAGGCCGCATCCTCGATCGCCGCGATCATGCCCGAACGGCTGGCAGCGACCGACCCGTTCAAGCAGGTGACCGAAATGGTCGGCAGCGGACCCTACCGCTTCAAGGCCGACGAGCGCGTGCCCGGTGCGCGCGTGGTCTATGAGCGCTTCGCCGACTATGTGCCGCGCGCAGACGGCACCGCCGAGTGGATAGCCGGCCCCAAGCGTGCATTTTTCGACCGCGTCGAGTGGACGGTGATCCCGGATGCCGCGACCGCGGCGGCGGCGATGCAGAATGGCGAGGCCGACTGGTGGGAGCAGCCGACCTTCGACCTGCTGCCGCTGCTCAAGGGTGACCGCCATCTGGTGCTGGAACAGCTCGACCCGACCGGCACGCCGGCGATGATGCGGATGAACCAGCTCTTTCCGCCCTTCGATAATCCCGCCATCCGCCGTGCCTTGTTCGGCGCCGTCGACCAGGGCGAATTCATGACCGCGGTGGCCGGGACCGACCCCACATACTGGCGCGCCAATGTCGGCTTCTTCCCCCCGGGCTCGCCCATGGCCAGCTCCGTTGGCATGGAGGTCTTCGCCGGGCCGCGGGATACCGAGACGGTGAAGAAGGAAATTGTCGCCGCGGGCTACAAGGGCGAGCGCGTCGTGCTGATGATCGCCACCGATTTCCCGGTGCTGCAGGCCATGGGCAATGTCGGTGCCGACCTGCTCAAGCGCTGCGGCTTCAATCTGGACGTGCAGGCGACCGACTGGGGCACCGTCGTGCAGCGGCGGGCGAAGAAGGACCCGCCGGACAAGGGCGGCTGGTCGGTGTTCTTCACGGCCTGGTCGGGGCTCGACCAGTTCAATCCGGCGGGCCATGTCGGGCTGCGCGGCAACGGCCTCAATGCCTGGTTCGGCTGGCCCAACGCGCCGCGGCTGGAGGCGCTGCGCGAGGATTGGTTCGCCGCCAGCACCCCGAGCCTGCAGAAAAAAATCTGCGAGGAGATTCAGCGGCAGGCGTTCACCGACGTTCCCTACATCCCGATCGGCGAATATCTGCAGCCGACGGTTCGCCGGGACTCGCTGAGCGGCATGCTCAAAGGTGTGCCGCTGTTCTGGAACGTGCGTCGATCCTGAAGCGCGTGGCACATAGTTTGCTTTACACCGTCATGTGGCCTGATCCTGGAGAGTTTGAATGCAGCGGCGTGATCTACTGAAGGCAGCCGCGGGCGCCGGAATTCTGGCCGCGCCGCGCCTGGCGGGCGCTGCCGGGGCCCGGGTCCTGCGCTTCGTGCCGCAAGCCAATTTTGCCAATCTCGACCCGGTGTGGGGCACGCAATACGTCGTTCGCAACGCCTCGCTGCTGGTCTGGGATACGCTCTACGGGCTCGACAGCGGGCTGGTGCCGCGGCCGCAGATGTGCGAGGGCCATGAGCGCTCCGATGATGGGCTGAGCTGGGATTTCCGCCTGCGCGCGGGGCTGCGCTTCCACGACGGCGAGCCGGTGCGCGCGCGCGACGTCGTCGCCAGCCTCAATCGCTGGATGGCGCGCGATGCGATGGGGCAGGTGCTGAAGGCGCGCCTCGATGCGCTGGAAGCGGTCGATGACGTCCGCTTTCGCTTCCGTCTGCGCGCGCCATTTCCCAAGCTGCTGTTGGCGCTGGCCAAGCCGATGCCCAATCTCGCCGCGATCATGCCCGAGCGGGTGGCCGCGACCGATCCGTTCAAGCAGATCGGCGATTATATCGGGTCCGGGCCGATGGTCTTCCGCCGCGACGAATGGGTGCCCGGTTCGCGCGTCGTCTTTGCCCGTTTCGATGGCTATGTGCCGCGTTCCGAGCCCTCCGACTGGCTCGCCGGTGGGAAGAGGATGCTCGTCGACCGGGTCGAATGGCAGATCATCCCCGATCCCGGCACCGCCGCGGCGGCGCTGCAGAATGGCGAGATCGACTGGTGGGAGACGCCGATCCCGGACCTCGTCCCACTGCTGCGTCAGAGCCCCGGCGTGCGTGTGGATATTGCCGATCCGCTGGGCAATGTCGGTCTGCTCCGCTTCAATCATCTCTACCCGCCATTCAACGATGTGCGCGCGCGCCAGGCGGTGGCGATGGTGATGAACCAAGCCGACGAGATGCACGCGGTCGTTGGCAGCGATGATGCGCTGTGGCGGCCGATGCCGAGCGTGTTCACGCCGGGGACGCCACTCTACACTGAGGCCGGCGGCGAGATCCTCAAAGGGCCGCGGGACTACACCGCGGCCAAGGCCCGGCTCGCCGCCTCCGGCTACAATGGCGAGAAAGTCGTGATGCTGGTCGCTACCGATCTCGCCATCACCAAGGGGCAGAGCGATGTCACCGCGGATATCCTGACCCGGCTGGGGATGAACGTGGATTATGTCGCCACCGACTGGGGAACGGTGGGGGCGCGTCGCGCCAAGCAGGATCCGCCAGCCAAGGGTGGGTGGAACATCTTCCACACCTGGCTCGCCGGGCTCGACTGCGCGCTGCCCGCGACCAACATCGCGCTGCGCACGAACGGGCCAAAGGCGTGGTTCGGCTGGCCGAGTTCGGAGGAAATCCAAGGCCTGATCACGCGCTGGTACGATGCGCCGGATGCCCGCGTCGAACACGACGTGGCCGCGGCGCTCAACCGCGCGGCGCTCGATTTCCTGCCCTATGTTCCGACCGGGTTCTTCCTCGGCTATCAGGCGTGGCGTGCGGATCTCACCGGCATCGTGAAGGCGCCCTTCCCGGTGTTCTGGGGCGTGGGTCGGGGCTGAACGGGTGCTCGGCTACATTGTCCGCCGCGTGCTTGCGACTATCCCGGTGATGGGGGTGGTGGCCCTGTTCGTGTTCTCGCTGCTCTATCTCGCGCCAGGTGACCCGGCGGCGATCATCGCCGGTGATCAGGCGAGCCCCGAGCAGATCGCGCTGATCCGCGCCTCGCTGGGGCTCGATCGGCCGTTCCTCGTCCGCTTCGGCGAATGGGCCTGGCACATCGCACACGGCGATCTCGGCACCTCGATCTTCACCAATCTGCCCGTGGGGCACATGATCGCCCAGCGCATCGAGCCGACGCTGTCGCTGATGCTGCTCACGCTCGTCGTCTCGCTCCTGATCGCGGTGCCGCTCGGCGTGCTTGCTGCCGCGCGGCAGGGCAGCCTGGTGGATCGGGGGGTGATGCTGTTCGCGGTGCTCGGCTTCTCCACCCCGGTCTTTGTCATCGGCTATGTGCTCGCCTACGTCTTCGCCCTGCGTCTCGACTGGTTCCCGGTCCAGGGCTACGTGCCGCTCGCGGGCGGGTTCTGGCCGTTTCTACGCGCGCTGATCCTGCCGGCGGCGACGTTGGGGGGCATCTACATCGCGCTCATCGCGCGCATCACGCGGGCGAGTATGCTGGAAGTGCTGTCGCAGGATTATATCCGTACCGCGCGCGCCAAAGGGCTCGGGCGGGGTGCGGTGCTGTTTGTCCATGCGCTGAAGAATGCGGCGGTGCCGATCGTCACCGTCGTCGGGCTTGGCGTGGCGCTGCTGATCGGCGGCGCGGTGGTGACCGAGAGCGTCTTCGCCATCCCCGGATTAGGCCGGCTGACGGTGGATGCGATCCTGCGGCGCGACTATCCGGTGATCCAGGGCGTCGTGCTGCTGTTCAGTTTCGCCTATGTGGTGATCAACCTGCTGGTCGATCTTCTGTACACCGTGTTTGATCCGAGGATCCGCTATTGAGCGCGCGGCTGCTAGGCGATGCGGGCGAGGCGCCGGCCGAGGCGCTGGCCGAGCTGCTGTCTCCGCCACGCCGGCGCGGCGCGGTCCGCGGTTTCATTCATCGCCATCCTGGGATCGCCGCCGGCGGCGCGCTGGTCGCGGTCATGATCGCGATTGCGGTGCTCGCACCGGTGCTCGGCACCGTCGATCCCACAGCGCTCGCCCCGGCGCGGCGCTTGCATCCACCCTCGGCGATGTACTG
>JAJZFF010000104.1 GCA_021805485.1 Pseudomonadota bacterium | reverse complement strand
TCAGCGCGGCGATGGCGGAGGACGCGGTCTGGCAGGACGTGCTGGGCCGCGCCGCGATCCTGCCCGAGGACATGCAGGGGATTTTCCTGATGATTGCCCGCGCCGCGCGCGACGGGCTGCCCTGCCCGGGCGACCCGGCGATCGCGCGGGCCTACGGCACCCGCTCGCTCGGCCGGGCGCGGCGGCTGCTCGCCTATATGGAGGAGCAGGGGCTGATCGTCTGCCAGCTCGACGGGGCGGGGCGGCGGATCGTCACGCTGGTGGAACTCGCCTGGGCGACGGCGCCGGGGCTGACCGACGCCGAGGACAGGCTGCCCGTCTGATTTCGACCCGTCTGAGTCCGTCGCGTCCGATGCCGGTCCGGATTACGAGAAGCCGACCACCGCGTGCGGCACGTAGGGGGCTTCGAGCCGGGCGATCTCCTCGGCGCCGAGGGTGACGCCGATCGCCTCGATCGCGTCCTCCAGATGGGCGAGCTTGGTGGCGCCGACGATGGGCGCGGTGACGCCGGGGCGCGAGAGCACCCAGGCGAGGGCGACCTGGGCGCGCTTGAGGCCGCGTTCGGCGGCGATCGCGGCGACGGCCTCGACCACCTTGCGGTCGGCCGCCTCGGTGGCGGCGTAGAGGGTCTTGCCGAATTCGTCGGTCTCGGCGCGGGCGGTGGCGTCGTCCCAGTCGCGGGTGAGGCGGCCGCGGGCGAGCGGGCTCCAGGGGATCACGCCGACGCCGGCGGCGCGGCAGAGCGGCAGCATCTCGCGCTCCTCCTCGCGATAGAGCAGGTTGAGGTAGTTCTGCATCGAGACGAAGCGCGTCCAGCCATGGCGCTCGGCGGTGGCCAGCGCGGTGGCGAACTGCCAGGCGAACATCGAGGAGGCGCCGATATAGCGGGCCTTGCCCGCCTTCACCACGTCGTGCAGCGCCTCCAGGGTTTCCTCGATCGGCGTCGAATAGTCCCAGCGGTGGATCTGGTAGAGATCGACATGGTCGGTGCCGAGGCGGCGGAGGCTGTTGTCGATCTCGGTCATGATCGCGCGGCGGGACAGGCCGGCGCCGTTCGGGCCGGGGCGCATGCGGCCGTTCACCTTGGTCGCGATCACCACCTCGTCGCGCCGCGCGTAGTCGCGCAGGGCGCGGCCGACGATTTCCTCGCTGGTGCCGTCGGAATAGACGTTGGCGGTGTCGAAGAAGTTGATGCCGGCTTCGAGCGCGCGGCGGATGATCGGGCGGCTGCTCGCCTCGTCGAGCGTCCAGGCGTGGTTGCCGCGATCGGGCACGCCGAAGCTCATGCAGCCGAGGCAGATGCGCGAGACCTCGAGACCGGTGGCGCCGAGTTTCGTGTATTCCATCAGGGACCTCCGAACGGTTCAGCCCGTGGCGGGCGAGGCGCGGAGGTTAGCCGGGGCGCGCGGCCCCGGCCAGAGCGGGGGCGATCACGCGAGGGCGAGCATCGAGAGCCATTGCGCGACCAGGGCCGGCTTCGGCTGGTCCTCGATCTCCACCGTCACGTCATGCGTCAGCAGGAGGCGGCGCTCGCCCTTCTCGGCGAGAGCGGCGAGGGCGAAACGGCCGCGGATGCGCGACCCGGCGCGGACCGGGGCCAGAAACCGCAGGCTGTTCATCCCGTAATTCACCGACAGCCTCACCCCCGCGAGGCGGGGCAGCGTGTCGTACGCCATGCGGCTGAGCAGCGAGAGGGTGAGGAAGCCGTGCGCGATGGTCCCGCCGAACGGGGTTTCGCGGGCGCGTTCGGGATCGACATGGATGAACTGGTCATCGTCCGTCACCTCGGCGAAGGCGTCGATCCGCGCCTGGCCGACCTCGATCCAGTCCGAACAGCCGACCTCGGTGCCGACCAGGGCGCGATAGTCGGCGAGGGTGAGCGCCGGGGCGCTCACAGAACCTCGAACAGGCCGGCAGCGCCCATGCCGCCGCCGACGCACATCGTCACCACCACATGGCGCGCGCCGCGGCGCTTGCCCTCGATCAGCGCGTGGCCGACCATGCGGGCGCCGGACATGCCATAGGGATGGCCGATCGAGATCGAGCCGCCATCGACGTTGAGCAGTTCGTCCGGCAGGCCGAGACGGTCGCGGCAATAGAGCACCTGCACGGCGAAGGCCTCGTTCAGCTCCCACAGGCCGATATCGCCGACGCCGAGCCCGAAGCGCGAGAGCAGCTTGGGCACCGCGAAGACCGGGCCGATGCCCATCTCGTCCGGCTCGGTGCCGGCGACGGCCATGCCGACATAGCGGCCGAGCGGCTGCAGGCCGCGCTTCTCGGCGAGCTTCGCCTCCATCACCACGCAGGCCGAGGCGCCGTCCGACAGCTGGCTGGCATTGCCGGCGGTGATGCAGCCGCCCTCGCGCACCGGCTTGAGCCCGGCGAGGCCCTCGGCGGTGGTGTCGGGCCGGTTGCCCTCGTCGGCGGCGAGGGTGACGGTCTGCTGGCTGGTGGCGCCGGTGGCGCGGTCCGTCACCGTCTTGGTCGCGGTGACGGGGATGATCTCGGCATCGAACCGGCCGGCCTGCTGGGCGCTGGCGGTGCGAAGCTGCGATTGCAGGGCGTAGGCGTCCTGCGCCTCGCGCGAGACGTTGTAGCGCTTCGCCACCACCTCGGCGGTGTCGATCATCGGCATGTAGGTGTCGGCGTGCAGGGCGAGGAGCTCGGGATCGCGATCGACCCGCATCGCCTCGGTCTGCACCGTCGAGATCGATTCGACGCCGCCGGCCAGCACCACGTCCATCCGGTCGACGATGACCTGCTTCGCTGCGGTGGCGATGGTCATCAGGCCGGAGGAGCATTGCCGGTCCATCGTCATGCCCGGCACGGTGACGGGCAGGCCGGCGCGGAGGGCGGCGGTGCGGCCGATCGTGTGCTGCCCGCCCTGGGGCAGGGCGCTGCCGATCAGGCAGTCGTCGATCTCGGCGGGGTCGATCCCGGCGCGGCGCACCGCCTCGCGCAGCGCGTGGGCGGCGAGGGTGGGGGCCGGCGTGGCGTTGAAGGCGCCGCGATAGGCGCGGCCGATCGGGGTTCTGGCGGTCGAGACGATCACGGCGTCACG
>JAJZFF010000406.1 GCA_021805485.1 Pseudomonadota bacterium | reverse complement strand
GTAGGTTCGGTCATGATGGATCTCCTCAGCTCGGGCGGGGCGCGGGGGCGGCTGCCGCCGCATGGGTGTCGATCTCGAGCAGGGCGAGCAGGGCGGCAGCGCGCTCGGCCTCGGTCGGCGCTTCCAGCAGCGCCTGCTTCTCGGCTGGCGTGAACGGGCAGGCCATGGCCAGGGTCGCCACCAGCGCGGCATCGGCCATGCCTTCGATCGCTTCCCAGTTGGCGCTGTAGCCGCGGGTGCGGAAATAGCCGCGCAGCGCCTTCAGCAGCGATGCGCGCGGGATCGGCAGCGGCGAAGGCCCGGCGGCGTCGAGGTCGGCGGCGTAGGGAGCAAACTCCGCCCGCACCCGCCGATAGCCGCGCCGCATCTCCAGCTCCTCGGCGATGCGGAACCGCGAAACGCCGCTGAGCGTGATCAGATAGCGGCCGTCGTCGGTCTCGCTGAAGGAGGAGATGCGGCCCAGGCAGCCGACCCGGTGCAGGCCAGGCCCATGGGCGAGGGGGGGCGAAGCCGGATCCGGCTGGATCATGCCGAACAGCCGCCCCACCGCCAGCGCGTCCTCCGTCATCGCCAGATAGCGGGGCTCGAAAATGTTGAGCGGCAGCTTGCCTCTCGGCAGCAGCAGCGCGCCGCTCAGGGGAAACACCGCGAATGTGTCCGGCAAGGACCCCGGTCCCGGCGGGCCGTCCGCCATCCCGCTCAGCTGAAGAGAAGCGTGGAGAGCTTGCGCCGAGCCGCCACCGTCGCCGCATCTTCCACGCCCCAGGCCTCGAAGAATTTCAGCAGCTGCAGCCGGGCGGCCTCCTCGTTCCAGCGCCGGTCGCGGCGCAGGATTTCGAGCAGGGATGCCGCCGCCTCGTCGCGCCGGCCGAGCGCGTTGAGCGCCGTGGCCAGCTCGTAGCGCGCGGCATGGTCGGCCGGATCGGCGGCGACTTTCGCCTCCAGAGCGGAGAGCTTGCCGCTCGCCTGACGGCCTTCTTCGGCGA
This sequence comes from Pseudomonadota bacterium, assembly GCA_021805485.1. Next base: position 2,080 of record JAJZFF010000406.1, on the reverse strand, counting down.
GCGCCAGCGCACTGCGCGCACCGGCGATTTCCGCATGCTCGGCGAGCTTCGCTGGCACCCGCGCCAGCGCCTGCTTGGCCTGCTCTTCCTGCCCCAGGGCCAGCAGGGCGCGGATCAGCCCGCCCCAGGCGTCTGGGTTCTCGGGCTCCTGCTGCAGCAGAGCGCTGAAAATCTCGCCCGCCTGCTCGGCGTCGCCCGCCTCCAGCGCAGCGCGCGCCTCGGCCAGCAGATCGGCCGCCGGCATGCTGCCGCCCGTCAGCTTGAGCAGCCCCTCGACGAAGCGCTTGACCTCGGATTCCGGCAGCGCGCCCTGGAACAGGTCGGCGATCTGGCCCTGCCAGAAGGCGGCCACCGTCGGCACCGATTGCAGCGGCAGGCCGAGTTGCGTGAGCTGCTGCACCAGGCCGCGATTTTTGTCGATGTCGATCTTCACCAGCTTCACCCGTCCGCCGGCGGCGCGGACGACTTTCTCCAGCGCCGGGGTGAGCTGCTTGCACGGGCCGCACCAGGTGGCCCAGAAATCCACCAGCACCGGCACCTGGCGCGAGGCGTCCACCACCTCGGCCATGAAGGTCTTCTGATCGCCGTCGACGATCATCCCGCCATCCGCTGGCGCCCCGACCCCGAGCGCTCCGGCCGCTGGTTTGGCGCCCGGCTGTTGGGTTTGCCCGATCATGAACTCCATGCCTGAAAACTCCCTGGCCCGCCGACGGGCGCTCCTGTCGGATGCTTAGATGTTGCCTGGATGCGGAGAGACAAGCGGCAGGTCAAGCGCGCCCGCCACCGGCCGCCGGCATGGCTGCCGATTTCCCGCCCTGCTCTGGCAATCCAAGGCCATCTGCTACAGAGTCGTGTCAGGCGCGGCAATCGGAATGGCGCGGGAGAGAGAGCATGTCCGTCAGCACGGGACCAGTGGTTGCAGACAAGCCGGCCGAAGCGGCCGAAGTCCGGCCGGCTACGGTGAGCGCGGCGCCCGCGGGTAAGGCGGCGAGGGCGCTGCGGCGCATCTATGCGCTCGAGGATTTCGAGGCCGCCGGACGGGCGCTGCTGCCGCGCAGCCTGTTCGGCTTCGTCGCGGGCGCCACCGAGACCAACACGTCCCTGCGCGAGAACCGCGCCGCCTTCGCCGATCACGCCTTCCTGCCGCGCGTGCTCGTGGATGCCTCCGTGCGCCACCAGGCCCGCACCCTGTTCGGCCGCGCCTACGCTGCGCCTTTCGGCATCGCGCCGATGGGGGCGACCGCGCTGATGGCCTATGACGGCGACGCTGCCTTGGCCCGCGCGGCGGCGGCGGCGAACATCCCGTTCATTCTCTCCGGCGCCTCCCTCACCCCGCTCGAGCGCGTCGCCCGCGAGGGCCGCACCGCCTGGTTCCAGGCCTACATCCCGTCGGACCGGCCGCTGATCGGCGCGCTGATCGAGCGCGTCGCGCGCGCCGGCTACGAGGTGTTGGTGGTGACGGTGGACGTTCAGGTCGCCGGCAACCGCGAGAACAACCAGCGCAACGGCTTCTCCCTGCCGCTCCGGCCGACGCCGCGCCTGCTCGCCGACGTGCTCTCCCATCCGCGCTGGCTGCTCGGCATCGCCGCGCGCAGTGTCCTCACCCATGGGCTGCTGCACTTCGAGAATGCCGGCGCCGGTCGCGGCGTGCCCGCCTTCTCGGCGCGGGCGATGGACCGGTTCGCCGGGCGCGAGGCGCTGAACTGGGGCGATCTCGAATGGATTCGCCGGCAATGGACCGGCAAGCTGGTGCTGAAGGGCGTTCTCGCCGCCGAGGATGCGCGGCGCGCGCGCGAGCTTGGCGTCGACGGCGTCATCGTCTCCAACCACGGCGGACGGCAGCTCGATGGCGCCGTCGCCTCGCTGCGCGCGCTCCCCGCGGTGGCGGCTGCGGCCGGCGGCATGACGGTGATGCTCGACGGCGGCATCCGGCGCGGCACCGATGTGCTCAAGGCACTCGCGCTCGGCGCGCATTTCGTCTTCGTCGCCCGGCCGTTCCTCTACGCCGCGGCACTCGCTGGCGAGGCTGGGGCGGCGCATGGCATCCGCGTGCTGATGAGCGAGATCGACCGCAACCTCG
>JAJZFF010000601.1 GCA_021805485.1 Pseudomonadota bacterium | reverse complement strand
CACGACGAATGGGCCGTTCAGCGCGCCCGATACATGACACTGGAAACCATCGCTCCCTTGGGCGATACTCCCACGGTCAGCCTGCCCACAATCGCAGCCTGACAGAGCAGCCAACCCTGCTCAGAAAACCCGTTCCTACACCACGCCTCGGGGCACGATCTGCGTCGCGAGTTCCGGCGTGCCCAGGTTGAACCCTTCTTCGCCAAGATCGCGTCCACCGAGGTCGTTCTCGAGGCGTGCGCCGGGTCCCATCACTGGGGGCGTGTGCTCAGCCGTATGGGCCACCGGGTGAAATTGATCCCACCGCAATACGTCACGCCCTTCGTCAAGCGGGGCAAGAACGACCGCAACGATGCGGAGGCAATCTGCGAGGTGGCGTCCCGTCCGACGATGCGGACTGTTCCCGTGAAGTCGGTGGATGAACAGGCGGCGACGCTCATCCTGAAACACCGTGAGATGGTGGTGGGCCAGCGGACGCAAGCGATCAACGCGCTGCGGGGACACGCGACCGAATTCGGGATTGTCGGAGCCAAGGGGTGTGCGAACGTGGAAGCCCTGATCACGGCGCTACTGGCCGACACGGCGGTTCCGGACGTTGCGAAATCGATGTTGAAGGATATGGGCAGTCACGTAGCCGATCTTGATGCCAAGATATCCGCATTGGACCATAAACTGAACGAGCTCCATAAGACCAATCCGGTCAGCCAGAGGCTCGCGGCGATCCCCGGTGTGGGGCCAACCACCGCGATCACCATGGCGCTGACCATCAACGCGGCAGATTTCGAGACTGGACGACATTTTGCGGCGTGGCTCGGGCTGACGCCGCGGGAGCATTCGACCGGTGGCAAGCATCGGCTGGGACGAATCAACAAAGCGGGCAATGAAAGGTTGCGCCAGCTCCTGGTCGTCGGCTCGATGTCGGTGATCCGATTCGCCAAACCAGGCAGCAAGTCCGCGTCGGAATGGCTATTGAAATTGCTGGAGCGTCGGCCGCGGAAGGTTGCCGCCGTCGCTCTGGCCAACAAGATCGCCCGGGTCATCTGGGCGATGATGGTGCGGGGGGAAGTGCATCGGCGTCAGCCGGTAGCGGCCTGAACCTCGCGCCGGTGCAGAAGGGAAAGCTCTGAGCAGGAGATAGTGATCGGTCGATCCGACGAACGAGAGAATCCGTAATTCCCACAGGCGCACTCACGCCGCAGTAGTGTTTGGATCTCGTTCGCGGAACCTATCTGGGCTCGCGGTCATTGGCCGCACAAAGAAGCCGGACACATGATCGCAGTCGAACCGCCACTAAATCTTGCAACTCCAGATCTTGACCTCACCGGGCCGTCCACACATGCGGATCGCCGTGATCAGCCTGCGCAGCCATTTGGCGATCTCGGCACCTTTGGGTCGGCAGGCCGGACGGAGCACTGCGGCGACCATCCGGCCGTCGCCGTCGAAGACGACGATCGGCTGGAATCCGTAATCGTCGTAATGGGCGTTGAACAGGCGCAGCTGCTGCGCACCGTGGACGGCGTCGAACGTGTCGTCGATATCGAGCACGTTGCGCTTCGGCACGGTGCGGAAGCTCGCACAGTATTGGCCGATCATCGCCTGGCCCATGCGCAGCAGCGCGCGCGGTGTGGGCAGGTTTTCGGTGCGCGAGATCGTCGCCTGCGAGCAGAGATCCGCATCTTCGGGCAGGCGTTCCATGGCCAGCTTGAACATTGCATCCCGGCGCAGCGCGCCGGCGTCGTTGCAGTCCGCGTAGCCGGCCGCGATCATCAGCATGCGGAAGCGGAAGATCTCATCGAGACCATGCTGGACACGCTCCGGCGCGCGCGGATCATCGATGCAGGCTGCCAGCTGCGCGGCGATCCCCAGCCGCTTCTCGACCTCGCGCAATGTCAGCAGACCGCCGTCCGAGGACAGCAACTCACCGTCGAAGCGGGCCAGCACCGGCTTGCCGGCGACAGGTGACAGACCGGGGAGGCATGGGATAGTTTCAACCATGGCGGACATCGCATTCCGTGCTGATGAAGATTTGGCGTCGACACCAAATTCTTACATCAAATCAACGGTTTACGCTATGTCCGCCAACCCTCATGCATAATCCGGGCTAGGAGGACATAATGTTTGAGAGCGCGGCACGCAGCCCCTGCTGCCTGTGTCCATGTAAAGCTCTGGGTGTAGGGCCGCTGGGCTATTTGTACTGGGCGTTGCGCGTCAGGGCGCCAGCAGTCTTGGAAGAGGCGGTTGAATATGAAGCCGCGCGCTATCAAAGCGTCTGAGGCAAAGAACGAAGGATTCAACGTTGGGCATGGAGGTCTAGCTCAGGGCTGGACTTCCAGTTTCGACTAGCTGCAGAAGTATTTTGTGCGAGTTGGTCGGCAAGTGCGACAATGCGAGTCGGGGCCGGCGGTAGCGGCAATTGCTGTTCAATCGCATTTTTTGTTGTAATTGACAGCCCCCGCCGGCGATCGCCGCCATGCTCGCCGAGTGGTGCGGCTCGCGAAATGGCGGCCGCGTCACCAGCCGTCCCTCGCTCAGCAGCCCGGCGACGGAATGAACCATGCTCACCTCCAGCGCCTCGCGCGGCGTCAGATCGGGCAGCAGCCCCGGCAGCCGCGCCGCCAGCATCGACTTCCCGCCCCCCGGCGGGCCGATCATCAGCAGATTGTGCTGCCCCGCCGCGGCGATTTCGAGGGCGCGCCGCGCCCCGTCCATCCCCCGCACATCGGCGAGGTCCGGCTGGCGCGCTGGCTGCTGGAACCGTCCGCGCGGCGGCGGGTCCAGCAGCGCATCGCCGCGGAAATGGTTGATCAGCGCGAGCAGGTCGGCCGGCGCCAGCACGCCGATCTCGCCGGCCCAGCCCGCTTCCGGCCCCTGCGCCGCCGGGCAGATCAGGCCGAGATCGCGTGCCCCCGCGGCAATCGCCGCCGGCAGCACCCCGGCGACCGGCGCCAGCCGCCCGTCGAGCGACAGCTCGCCGATCGCCGCGAACCGCGCCATCTCCTCCGCCGGCAGCACGTCCATCGCGGTCAGCACGCCGAGCGCGATCGGCAGGTCGAAATGGCTGCCCT
>JAJZFF010000136.1 GCA_021805485.1 Pseudomonadota bacterium | reverse complement strand
TGGTAATTTCGCGTTGGGAACATGCGCGCGTCCTCATCCGGCGGCGGCGCGCTCGAGCGCGGCGGCCTCCAGCTTGACCATCGCCGTCATGGCGGCGAACACGCGCGCCGAGACGGAAGGGTCCGGGTCGGCGAGGAGGCGGGGCAGCATCTCGGGCACGATCTGCCACGGCACGCCCCACCGGTCGCGCAGCCAGCCGCACATGATCTCCGCGCCGCCGTCCGCGGTGAGGGCCGCCCACAGCCGATCGACCTCCGCCTGGTCGGCGCACAGGACCGAGATCGAGGCGGCGGTGCCGTAGCTGGCCGGCGCGCCGCCGTTCAGCGCCTGGAAGCTCTGACCGCCGAGGGTGAAGCTGACCAGGATCACGTCGCCCGCCGCGCCACCGGGCCAGGCCGCAGGCGCGCGCAGAACGTGCTCGATGCGGGATCCGGGCACGAGCGAGACATAGAACCGGGCAGCGGCCTCGGCATCGGCTGCGAACCACAGGCAGGTGCTGACGTCCGGCATCACGCTCGCCCCCTCATCCGCGCACGAGCGGGCAGCCGCCCTCGGCCAGGGATCGGAACGCGGTCTCGGCCGGGATCGTCGCGCGCGGCGCGTAATAGTCCCAAGGGCCGCGGGACTCCGACGGCGCTTTCACCCGCATCAGATACATCGGGTGCATCAGCCGGCCATCGGCGCGCAGCCGGGCGCCGGGGGCGTAGAAATCCTCCACCGGCATCGCCCGCATCCTGGCCATCACCGCCGCGCCGCCGGGCTCAGCTTCGGCGGCGAGCGCGCGCAGATAGTGCCGCGTGGCGGAATAGACGCCGGCCTGCGCCATGGTCGGCATCGCCCCGTGCCGCTCCTGGAAACGCCGCGACCAGGCCCGGCTCGGCGCGTCGCGGTCCCAGTAGAAGGCGGTGACGAAGCTCAGCCCCTGCGCCGTCGCCAGACCCAGGCTGTGGACGTCGGTGATGAACAGCAGCATCGCCGCCAGCGTCCGCCCGCTCCGCGGCAGGCCGAACTCGTTGGCCTGCTTGATCACGTTCACCAGATCCCCGCCGCCATTGGCGAAGCCGATCACCTTCGCCCCCGAAGCCTGCGCCTGCAGCAGATAGGCGCTGAAATCGGCGGTGCCGAGCGGGTGGCGGGCGCTGCCCAGCACCGTGCCGCCGCTGGCCTCGACGGCGCGGCGCGCATCGGCTTCCATGGAATGGCCGAAATTATAGTCCACCGTGATGAAGAACCAGCTGTCCCGCCCCGCCGCCACCAGCGCGTGCGCCAGGCTGGTGGTGAGCGCGTAGCTGTCATAGAGCCAGGACGCGGCCGTCGGCGTGCAGTTCCGGCCGGTGAAATCGACCGAGCCCACGGCGGTGCCGATGGCGATCCGGTCGTGCTGCGCGGCGACGCTTTCCACCGCCAGCGCCACCGAGGAATTGTCGAACCCGATCGCCATGCCGACCTGGTCGATATCGAACCAGCGCCGGGCGATGGCGGCGCCGATCTCGGCCTTGTTCTGATGGTCGCCGACCAGCACCTCCACCGGCCGGCCAGCGAGCGCGCCGCCTATCCCCTCCGCCGCCATATCCTCGGCCGCCATGCGCGCGGCGATGACCGAGCCGGGGCCGCCGAGATCGGCGTAGAGGCCGGACTGGTCGTTGAGCACGCCGATCCGCACCGGCCCGCCCGCCCGCGCGCCGCGCCTTCCCCCGGCCAGCAGCGCGGCCCCGCCGCCGAGCACGAAGCGGCGCGTCAGTCCTGCCGGTTCCATCCAGGTCCCTCCCGTCCGGGTCGCCCGGTGCGCAGCCGTTCCGGTGCGTCGTTGGGCCCACTCTATCGAGCCGGGCCGCGTTCAGGAAATCGTTCTTCCGCGCGGGTACGGGCCCGGTCCGCAGGGCGGCGATTGATCCTGATCAAGGCTCGGCGCCCCGTGGCGCGCCAGGCTATCATTCGGAACGGCCCCGCCGGATCGGGCGTTGCGCCTTCATTGCCCAGGCCGAGGTCCGTGGTCCAGGAACCGCCGCCGAAGGAGCCCGTGATGGTGCTCGAACCGGCCACCCCGTCTCCGTCGGCCCCGCCGCTCTATCCGCGGATCGTCAAGCCGCGCGGCCTCGTCGGCGCCAATCTGGCGGACTACGAAGCCGTCTGCCACGCCTTCAGCTGGACGGCGGCGCGGGCGCTGCTCGACGGGCTGCCCGGCGGGCGCGGGCTGAACATCGCCCATGAGGCGGTCGACCGCCACGCCGCCGGCGCGCGCGCGGGGCGGGAGGCGCTGCGCTGGATCGGCCAGGATGGCAGCCGCCGCACGCTCACCTACCGCGACCTCCGCGCCGCGACCAACCGCTTCGCCAACGCGCTGCGCGGCCTCGGCGTGGCCGAGGGCAGCGCCGTGTTCGTGCTCGCCGGACGCATTCCCGAGCTCGTCATCGCCGTGCTCGGGGCGCTGAAGGCCCGGTGCGTGGCCTCGCCGCTGTTCTCCGCCTTCGGGCCGGAGCCGATCGCCACGCGGCTCACCATCGGCGAGGGCCGGGTGCTGGTGACGACCGCGTCGCTCTACCGGCGCAAGATCGCGCCCATCCGGGCGCACCTGCCGCAGCTCGACCATGTCATCCTGGTGCCGGAGCCGGGGCAGGGGGAGAGCGCGGTTCCCGGCACGCTCGACTGGCGCCGGATCGTCGATCCCGCGAGCCCGGACTTCGTCATTCCGCCGACCGACCCCGAGGACCGCGCCCTGCTGCACTTCACCAGCGGCACCACCGGCCGGCCCAAGGGCGCGATCCATGTCCACGACGCGGTCGTGACCCACCACATCACCGGCCGCTACGCGCTCGATCTGCACGACGAGGACATCTTCTGGTGCACCGCCGATCCGGGCTGGGTGACGGGCACCAGCTACGGCATCGTCGCCCCGCTCACCAACGGCGTGACCAGCGTGTTCGCCGAGGCGGAGTTCGACGCCGCGGCGTGGTACGGCATCCTGCAGCGCGAGCGTGTCAGCGTGTGGTACACCGCGCCGACCGCGATCCGCATGATGATGAAGCTCGGCGCCGAGGCCGTGCGCGGCTACGATCTCGGCCATCTGCGCTTTCTCGCCAGCGTCGGCGAGCCGCTGAACCCGGAGGCGGTGCTGTGGGGGCAGGAGGTGTTCGGCCGCCCGTTCCACGACAATTGGTGGCAGACCGAAACCGGCGGCATCATGATCGCCAATCTCGCGGCGATGGACGTGAAGCCGGGCTCGATGGGCCGGCCGCTGCCGGGGATCGGGGCGGCGATCGTGCAGCGCGCGGCGGATGGCGGCGTCGTTCCGGTGGAGGCGCCGATGGTGCAGGGCGAGCTGGCGCTGCGCGCCGGGTGGCCCTCGATGATGCGCGGCTATCTCCACGAGGAGGAGCGCTACCGCAAATGCTTCGTCGGCGGCTGGTATCTCACCGGCGACCTGGCGATGCGCGACGCCGACGGGTACTACTGGTTCGTCGGCCGGGCCGACGACGTGATCAAATCCTCCGGCCACCTGATCGGGCCGTTCGAGGTCGAGAACGCGCTCATGGAGCACCCGGCGGTGGCGGAGGCCGGGGTTATCGGCAAGCCGGATCCGGTGGCGGGCGAGATCGTCAAGGCGTTCGTCGCGCTGAAGCCGGGATTTACCGCCTCCGAGGCGCTGCGCCGCGAGCTGCTCGGCCATGCCCGCAAGCGGCTCGGCGCCGTGGTGGCGCCGAAGGAGATCGAGTTCCGCCTCGTGCTGCCGCGCACCCGCAGCGGCAAGATCATGCGCCGCCTGCTCAAGGCGCGCGAACTCGGCCTGCCGGAGGGCGATCTCTCGACACTCGAAAGCGACGCGCGATGAATGGCAAACTGCATCTCGACCATGCGCACGTGCGCATGCTGCTGCGCGCGATGCTGCGCATACGGCGGTTCGAGGAGACCTGCTTCGAGCTCTACCAGCGCGAAAAGATCCGCGGCTTCATGCATCTCTACGATGGCGAGGAGGCGGTCTCGGTCGGCGTCATCGCCACCCTGGCGGCGGAGGATGCGATCGTCGCCACCTATCGCGAGCACGGCCAGGCGCTGGCGCGCGGCATCGACATGAAGGCGCTGATGGCGGAACTCTACGGCAAGCAGCAGGGGGTCTGCCGCGGCCGCGGCGGCTCGATGCATATATTCGACCGCACCCACCGCTTCTACGGCGGCAACGCGATCGTCGGCGGCGGGCTGCCGCTGGCCGTCGGCATCGCGATGGCGGACAAGGCACTCGGGCGCAACGCCGTCACCGCCTGCTTCTTCGGCGAGGGCGCGGTGGACGAGGGGTCGTTCCACGAGAGCATGAACCTGGCCTCGCTGTGGCGATTGCCGGTGCTCTTCGTGTGCGAGAACAACCGCTACGCCATGGGCATGGCGCTCGATCGCGCCGAGGCGGAGACGGACATCGCGCGCAAGGCGGCGGGCTACCGCGTCGGAAGCGAGGCGGTGGACGGCATGGATGTCGTCGCCGTCGAGATCGCGGCCCGCCGCGCCGTCGCCGCCGTGCGCGAGAGCGGGGCGCCGCGTCTGCTGGAGTGCCACACCTACCGCTTCCGCGCCCATTCGATGTTCGACGCGCAGCTCTACCGCAGCAAGCAGGAGATCGAGACCTGGCGCGAGAAGGACCCGATCCGACGGCTGCACTCCTGGCTCGCCGGGAACGGGCTGCTCCATGCCGACGAACTCGCCCGCATCGAGGCCGATGTGGCCGCGGAGGTGGCGGGCGCGGTCGCCTTCGCGGAGGCGGGCGAGTGGGAGCCGGTCGCGGAGCTGGAGCGCTTCACCCTCATGGACCAGGTGCCGCAATGAGCGCCGCCACCAGCGCGCCGGAGCCGCAGCGCGTCACCTATCGCGAGGCGTGCAAGCTGGCGATCCGCGCCGCCATCCTGGCGGATCCGCGGGTCGTGCTGATGGGCGAGGACGTCGCCCGCTATGGCGGCTGCTACGCGGTGACCAAGGGGCTGGCGGCGGAACTGGGCGAGGACCGGATCCGCGACACGCCGCTGTCGGAGGCGGGCTTCGTCGGCGCGGGGATCGGCGCCGCGCTGGCCGGGCTGCGGCCGATCGTGGAAATCATGACGGTGAATTTCAGCCTTCTGGCGCTCGACCAGATCGTCAACAGCGCCGCCGCCATCCCGCATATGTCGGGCGGACAGTTCGCGGTGCCGCTGGTGATCCGCATGGCGACCGGCGCCGGCCGCCAGCTCGCGGCGCAGCATTCGCACAGTCTGGAGGGTTGGTACGCGCACATCCCCGGGCTGAAAATCCTCGCCCCGGCGACGGTCGAGGATGCGCGGCACATGCTGCAGCCGGCGATCGACGACCCCAACCCGGTGCTGCTGTTCGAGCATGTCATGCTCTACGGCGAGGAGGGCACGCTCGATCCGGCGGTGACCGGCGTCGACATCGTCTCGGCGCGGATCCGCCGCCCCGGGAGCGACGTCACGCTGGTGACCTATGGCGGCTCGCTGTTCAAGACGCTCGAGGCCGCGGAGAGCCTGCGCCAGGAGGGCATCGAGGCGGAGGTGATCGATCTGCGCGTGCTGCGTCCGCTGGATATGACGACGATCCTGGGCTCGGTCGCGCGCACGCACCGGGCGGTGATCGTCGATGAAGGCTGGCGCTCCGGCTCGCTCTCGGCCGAGATCGCCGCGCGCATCGGCGAAGCGTCGTTCTACGATCTCGATGCGCCGATCCGCCGCGTCTGCTCGCGCGAGGTGCCGATCCCCTACGCGGCCCATCTCGAACAGGCGGCGCTGCCGCAGGCGCCCGACATCGCCGCCACGGCGCGCGCGCTGGTGAAGGGCGGATGACCGACTTCCTGATGCCCTCGCTCGGCGCCGACATGGAGGCCGGGACGCTGGCGGAATGGCTGGTCAAGCCGGGCGACGCGGTGAAGCGCGGCGACGTCGTCGCCGTGGTGGAGACCGACAAGGGCGCGATCGAGATCGAGATTTTCAACGACGGCGTGGTCTCCGAGCTCGTCGTGCCGGTGGGCGCGCGCGTCCCGGTCGGCACCGTTCTGGCGCGGCTGGGCGACACGGCGCAGACGCCGGCGCCGAAGCCGCCCCTGGCACCGGCCGTCGCCGCGCCGTCCCCGCCCACGCCGCCATCCGCACCGGCGCCATCCGCATCGCCGCCATCCGCAACGGCGCGGCCGCGCAGTTCGCCCGCCGCCCGCCGGCTCGCCGCCGCGCGCGGCATCGATCTGGCGCGCATGGCCGGCAGCGGGCCGGGCGGCGCCATCGTGCTGGCGGATCTCGAGGCGCCGCGCCCCGCCGCCCCGAGGGGGGATCTCGCGGCGCGGCGCGGGTTCGATCCCGCCGCCATGCGCCTGGCCATCGGCAGCGCCATGAGCCGCTCGAAGCGCGAGATCCCTCATTATTACTTGAGCGAGACGATTGACTGCACCGCCGCGCTGGCCTGGCTGGAACGGCGCAACCGGGACCGCGCGCCGCCCGAGCGCGTCCTGCCGGCGGCGCTGTTCGTGCGCGCCGTCGCGCTGGCGCTGGCGAAAACCCCGGAGCTGAACGGCTACTGGCAGGACGGGCATTTCCAGCCCGGCGGCGGCGTGCATATCGGCTGGGCGATCGCGCTGCGCGGCGGCGGGCTGGTGGCCCCGGCGATCCGTGATGCCGACGCGCTCTCCGTGGACGGGATCATGGCGGCGATGCGCGATCTCGTGCTGCGCGCGCGCGGCGCCCGGCTGCGCGGCTCCGAACTGACCGCACCCACCATCACCATCACCAGCCTCGGCGACCGCGGCGCGGAGGCGGTCTGGCCGATCATCTACCCGCCGCAGGTGGCGATGGTCGGCATCGGCCGCATCGTCACCCGTCCGTGGGTGGTGGGCGAGAGCATCGCCGCGCGCCCCGTCGTCACCCTCACACTGGCGGGCGACCATCGGGCGAGCGACGGCCATCTCGGCGGCCGGTTCCTGGCCGAAATCGGCCGCCGCCTGCAGGAGATCGAAGCCCCATGACCGCCCCGAACATGACCGCCGCCGAGACCCGCCAGCTCGTGCTCGACACGCTGGCCGCCATCGCCCCCGAGGCCGACCTGGCGCATCTGCCCGGCGACGCGGTGCTGCGCGAGGAGCTCGATCTCGACTCGATGGATTTCCTCAACTTCGTCACCGCGCTGCACGAACGCACCGGGATCGATATCCCCGAGGCGGACTACCCGAGCCTGTCCACCCTTGACGGCGCCGTGGCCTATCTGCGCCGCGAACCGCCCGGCCCGGCGACGGCCTGACGCCGGCGCACGCGGGGGCATGTCTCGCGGCTGTTTTTAGGACTCATCGCGAAATTAAGGCTTGCTCTTCGATCTGTGTCTGTTCGATGGTCTGCTTCGCGATAATCTCCGATCAGATGATCGTGAAAAAAAAGCAAAACGTCACACCAATCGGGAGAATGCAGACAATGTCGAAGCTTGGGGGGTTCGGCCACGCGGGGCGCGGCGCCATGTTGGCGGGTTTTCTCGGCCTCGGGGTCACGGCGGCGCACGCGGCGCCGCTCATCGACGTCCAGTTCACCCAGACCGGCAGCCCGGCCTACTCCGGCGCCGCCGTGCTCGGCGCCAGCGGCGATTACTGGAATACGGTGAGCGGGCCCTCGGTGTTTGGTGGTTCGGGCTCCGTCTCCGGCAGCGGCGCGTTGAAGAATGCGGCGGGCGCCGGCACCGGCATCAGCCTGAGCTACTCCGCCTATGGCTTCTTCGACGCGACCACCAACGCTCCCTTCTTCGGCGGAACGCAATACGCCAACCTGCTCGACGCCTACGTCCTCTCCTACGCCGACACGCCGACGACCAGCGCCGCGCCGGGCACGGTGACCCTGAGCGGCCTGACCGCGGACGGAAATTACAACCTCGTGCTCTATTCGGCTGGGAATAGCAGCGGACGCCAGACGAACTTCCTGGTCAACGGCGTGACGCAGAGCGTGACGGCCAACGCCGGGACGACGCTCACCGCCGGGACCAACTACACCGATTTCGCCGCGACCGCCAACGCCGCGGGCCAGCTGACGATCACCTTCTATGGCACGGTCAGCAACACCTCCGACGGCGAGGCCGATCTGAACGGGCTGCAGCTCCAGGCGGCGCCGCCGTCGCCGCCACCGCAGACCGCGCCCGAGCCGGCGAGCCTGCTGCTGCTGGGGTCCGGCGCTTTCTTCACCCTCGTGGCACGCCGGCGCGCCTCCCGCGCCGCGCAGCGCGCGTAGCGGCGCGCGTCAGCCGCCGAACGGGGTGGGCGGCCGGCCAGGCGGCCCGCCCCGTCCGAGCTGGAAGCGCACGGCGAGATAGGCCACGCCGGCGGCGACCAGTGCCACCGGCAGCAGCATCACGCCCACCCAGAAGGCGAGCGCGGCGGTCGCGACCAGCCCGGCCGACACCGCGACGATGATCGCGCCGACGGCGATGCGGCTCGCCAGGCTGGGGCGCGCCAGATTGGGGCGCGCCAGATTGGGCGGCGTGCGGAATTCGCCCTCCGGCGTCATGTCCAGGATGATGCGGCGCTGATGGATCTCCATCCCCGCCACATGGCGCGCGCGCGGGCGGGCTTCAAGCCCGGCCCGGTTTGCCCACCCGCAAAGCCCCGACTATACCGGCTGCAAACGCAGGGAGGATGCAGCATGCCCACAGGAGCGAGCACGCCGCTGCCGGTCGATCTCACCGGCAGGCGCGTCGCCATTTCCGCCGCCGCCAGCGGCATCGGCAAGGTCATGGCCGACAGTTTCGCCGCCTGCGGCGCGCGGGTGTTCATCTGCGACATCGACGAGGCGGCGCTGGCCGCCGCCGGCCATCACGGCGTGCGCGCGGATGCCGGCGCGCTGGCGGATATGGAGGCGTTCATGGACGCCGCGCTGGCCCATCTCGGCGGGCTGGACGTGCTGGTGAACAATGCCGGCATCGCCGGGCCGACGGCGCCGATCGAGGCGGTGAAGCCGGAGGAGCTGGACGCGACGCTGCGCATCGACCTCGCCAGCTTCTTCCACTGCGCCCGCCGTGCCGTGCCGGCGCTGCGGCAAGCCGGGGGCGGGGCCATCATCAACCTCAGCTCGGCGGCCGGGCGCTTCGGCTTCCCGCTGCGCAGCCCCTACGCGGCGGCGAAATGGGGCGTGATCGGCCTGACCAAGACGCTGGCGATCGAGCTCGGCCCGGACAATATCCGCGTCAACGCCATCCTGCCCGGCCTGGTGGACGGGCCGCGCATCCGCGCCGTGATCCGCGCCAAGGCGCAGGCGGCGGCGATCTCGGAGAACGAGCAGACCGACCGCGCCGTCGCCGCGACCAGCCTGCGCTGCTTCGTCACCCAGCAGGACATCGCCAACATGGCGCTCTACCTCGCCAGCCCCTTCGGCGCGACGATCAGCGGCCAGGCGCTGGCCGTGGACGGAGACATGCAGGTTCTGATCTGAGGGGGCTCGGAGGGTCAGCGCGCGCGGAGGGAGCCGGCGCCTGCCGGACAGCCCTCAACTGCGGGCCATCCGACGGACGAACAGGTTGGGCCGTGCCCTTACAGAAACAGCCTGAAGGGTGCGACCGAGCCGTCCTTGTCGCGAACGAGGAACTGCTTGCCACTCTCGACTTCCTCGATCAGCGCCTCGTAGAGCCGCAAGGCGTTCTTCACGACCTCCGCATACGAGGCCGCTTCCGTCTTCGCCTTCAGCAGGTTCAGGCGTTCCATGGAGCGCGGTGCGAAGTCGAACTGGACCCGGTTCTTCTTCCGAGCCTCTGCCCTCGCCTCAGGCCGGTCCCGCGTTTCGCTGGTCCCCGATGCAATTGTCAGCGTATTCATCCCGTATCCGTCCTCTTGGGGCCAAAATAATGGCCTATTATGGCACCAATGAGCGGGCCACCAATGCCCCACACCAACGACAGAGGAGCATAAGACCCTTTCAATAGCCAATAGACCCCAGTCACAATGAGCGCCGCAGCGGTCAAACTAACAACGACGCGCGCGACAAATCCACGATTTTTTGCTTCGATCTCCTCGACTTCGAATTCCTTTCCGATCGCCGGCTGAAACGGCTTTTTGCGTTCCGCTGCCGATCGGGAGGTCCGTCTATCCGGGGCTGGTCCCATACTTGAACGCTCCAAAACGTTGCCCATCATGTGGGGCGGTTACATTCTGATGCCGCATGTTTTCCTCTCCCTTGTGCAGTAGTATTTCTAACCGCGAACCGACCTTAGGTCACGCGCGATAGCCGATCGCGGTCGCCGCTGTATCATCGTGACCTATCCGATATAGCCCGATTGACCTCGCGATTCAAGACAAAATCTGAGCGAATTTTACTCATATGCGGACGCGCGCCGCCTCGATCCTTCGCCGATGTCGATGGAGGGGCGGTGCCCCGGTCATGCCGCCGTCTACTCCCTTGGCGGTCCAAGCCCGGAGCAGCGCGCGACGGGCTTCAGCCGACCGTCGCAAGCCCACAACCGTTTGCGGGTATCTGGCAATCCGCGACCCTCGATCGCCAAATCGCTCTGATAGGAGAGACATCAATCCAGAGGGCGCTAACGATCGACTCACGTTGGTGGGCGGAAGCCGACCCTACATGATCTTGGCTGGTTTGACTTGCCGGCGGCGGGCTCGCCCCTGGAACGCCGACGCATTCCAGGGGCAGCGTTCTACACCTTCCCGCCGCAGCCGCCGATCGAGTTGGAGATGCCGGACCAGATCGAGCTTTCCGGCGCCAGGAACGGTTTGTCCAGGAGCGTGTAGGTGATCTGCTCCTTCTCGGCGTCGAAATCGTATCCCAGTTTCACGGTGCCGACGACCGTGTTCGTCGTCGCCGTTCCCTTCGGCGCGCCGGAGGGTTCGTACACCGTGCCATGCTCCTTGGCGGATGCCTTCTTCACGCAATCGAACACGGTTGCGGTCACGCCGTGGAACGTTCTCGATGAAGCCATTTCGGTCTCCCATGGTTTCGGGCCGGCGAAGCGCCCCGCGCGCTCCGCGCCATTCGGAAAAAGCCCGGCCTACGTCGGCGCGAGCCTTGGTTCAGCGGCGGCAGCGGCGAGCGCCATGGTGCCGGCGCTCGCCGCGCAGGTTCAGCAATTATTGTCGTAGCCGCGCCCGATCAGCGTGGAGCCGACGAAGCGGTAGCATTTGTTGCTCGGCCCCTCGAGCGCGATGTTCATGATCTCGCCCCAGGGGTCCCACACCAGCCCGGTGGCGCACCAGGCTTTCAGGCGCAGCCCGTGTGCGTCGCCGGGAACGTCCACGCTCTGCTCCCATCCGGCGGTCTGGTTGCCGGATTCCCATTTCCGGTTGACCGAGTAGTTGCCGTGCGGATCCGCCTCCAGCCAGGTCACCTCGGCCTTGGCGACGTAGCCGCCGGCGTTGCGGAATTTCACGAAGCCGTTCGGATAGCGGATGCACTGGGTCTCGGTGTACTCGGTCGGGAAGCCCATCATCGCGAAGCTGTTGTCCTTCAGGAACGCCACCTGGTAGGCGACGGGAAGGCCCGGGTTGTCGCGGCGGTAGGTGGCATCCTTCTGGATATAGTCCTTGAGCCCCTTGAGCTGACCATCCGAGGCGCCGCCGAAAACCTCGACGGCACTGTCCGCGCCGCCGCCGATGGCGACCACGGTGAAGGTCGAGTTCTTGATGATGCTCTGATATTTGCTGGCGAGATCGCCGCCGGCGGTGACCCCGCCGGAGGTCGCCTGCTCGAACGCGCCCTTCAGGTTGACCGAGGTGTCGACCGAGGAGGTCTCCATCCGCACCATCAGGATGCGTCCGTAGTCCACGCTGCGGACATAGGCCGGCGGATGCTGCGCGCTGAACACGTTCTGGGCGTCCTGCAGCGTGACCGAATCGCCAAAGACGCTGGCCGCGCCTTGCGGTGTGTTCATCGTCACGGTGTAGAAAACCTGCTTGAAATACGCCACCACCACCGAGCGTTCGGTGTTGCTGGCGGAGTTGAGCTGGGACGAGGCGTTGCCGCTCGCCCATTTGGCGTTGAAGCCGAGATCGAGCGCGGTCTGCTGCGAGGTGAAGGCCTGCGTCACGTTCAGGAACGACCGCGCCGCGTTGACATAGCCCTGGCTCTTCGTGTCCTTGTTCCAGGCTTCGAGAATCCGGTTGATGAAGTCCTGGACGGAAGAGCCGTCCGGCCGCACCAGGCCGCTGGAATTCGCCAGCCCGGGCAGGTCGATGGAGAGCGTGCAGTCCCGCCGGGGCAGGGCGATCGGCGTCGGGTGGCCCTCCATGAGGTTCTCATCCGCCAGCACCAGCGCGCCAGGGAACACCACCCCGGCGGCGGGGCTGAGAATGGCCACTTCGGACAGGTTCTTCTTCAGGCTGGTGCGGGTCTTGGTGCAGATGACGACCGCGTTGGATTGCGTGGTTCGCTCCTTCACCGGCACCGCCTGGGTGGCGCCGTCCTCGACGACGCTGAGAAGTATTCGCGGGTCGTAGTTCAGACCTGCGATATATTGTGCGAGATCCATGTAGATAGTCCCCCCGATTGTGTTGTGAGTTCGTGCAGACAGTTCCGCGCAGGCCTTGACGATGCCTGCGTCGTAACAAATCTGGAATGTGTCATAAAAACGGCAGAAACGGCTTAACGCGACGAATTCAGAAATTGTGTTTGTTATCGTCTTTTATTGTCGTCCGGCCGGACCGAGTCAGCCGCGTATCGGTCTGTCGATTTGCCGAAACAGCGCAGGCGCGGTTTGCCGTCTGGACGTGCACGCATACGTAGTCAGTCTCGTTCGGCGGGGCAAGCGAAATCGGATTTGTCCCGGAACGTGTCGGTCCCCGGAACGGGATCGCCGCGCGCCGCTCGGCCCGGGCCATTTGCCTCCGACCGGCCCCTGCACTAGCCTCCGGCCGAACAAGGCGGCGCCGGCCGCGAGACAGCGGGAGAGGAAACGAACCATGAGCAGCACACCGGGAAGCGCGCCTGGGATCGCCATCGTCACCGGGGCCGGCAGCGGCGTCGGGCGGGCTTCGGCGCTG
>JAJZFF010000427.1 GCA_021805485.1 Pseudomonadota bacterium | reverse complement strand
GGAACTGCACCTGGCCCGCTGCCTCGCCGAGGAGGGCGGCGGCGCCGGGATCCGGGTGAACACGGTGTTGCCGGACGCGGTGCTGGCCGGATCCTCGATCTGGAATTCCGCCTGGCGGGCGGATCGCGCCGCGACCTATGGCATCAGCGATGACGAGCTGGAAGCGCATTACCGCGCGCGCACCACGCTGAAGGTGAACATTCTGCCGGAGGATGTGGCCGAGGCCGTGTTCTTCTTCGCCTCCGGCCTTTCGGCGAAGACGACCGGCGGCGTGCTGACCGTCGATGGCGGCGTGCCGGCGGCCTATGTCCGCTGAGGCGCCGCGCCACGTCGCGATCGATCTCGGCGCTTCCGGCGGGCGCGTCGCCTGCGGCGCGGTCACGGAGGGCGTCCTGGATTTCGAGATCGTCCACCGGTTTCCGAACCGGCCGGTGCGCCTCGGCCGGCATCTCTACTGGGATGTGCTGCGGCTGTGGCAGGAAATCCGGGACGGACTGCGCAAGGTCGCGCGCGGGGGGGCGGTCGCCAGTCTCGGCGTGACGACCTGGGGCGTCGATTACGCGCTGCTGGATGCCGACCGGGTGCCGCTCGGCATGGTGCATTGCTACCGCGACGAGCGGACCGCGGGGGCCTATGACCTGATCGCGCCGCGGCTGCCGCGCGAGGCGATCTATGCCGCCACGGGCATCCAGTTCCTGCCGATCAACACCTTGCCGCAGCTTGTCGCGGCGCGGCGGGATGCGCCCCGCCTGTTCGACCATGCGGCACATCTGCTGATGTTGCCCGACCTGCTGAACTTCTGGCTCACCGGCCGGATCGTCGCCGAGCATACCAATGCGAGCACGACCCAGCTCTACGATCCGGTGCGTCGTGGCTGGGCGGAGGCGCTGATCGCCGCGGCGGGGTTCGATCCCGCGATGTTTCCGGAACTGGTGGAGCCCGGAACGGTCCTGGGTCCGCTGCTGCCGGAGATCGCGGCGGATACCGGGCTGCAGGGCGCCGTGGTGGTGGCCCCGGCGACGCATGATACCGCGAGTGCCGTCGCCGCGATTCCGGCGGCGGACGATCTGCCCTGGAGCTACGTCTCGAGCGGGACCTGGTGCCTGACCGGCATCGAGGTGACGGCGCCGGTGCTGACCGCGGCGGCGCGGGAGGCGAACGTGACCAACGAGCAGGGCGTGCGAGGCACGACACGGCTGCTGCGCAACACGAGCGGATTGTTCCTGTTGCAGGAATCGATGCGCGGCTGGGGCGATCCGCCGATCGAGGCGCTACTGGCGGCGGCGGAAAAGGTCGCGACCGACACCGTGATCGACGCCGAGGACCCGCTGTTCCTGCAGCCGGGGATGGACATGCCGGCGCGCATCGCGCGCTGGTGCGCGGCGCACGGACGACGCGCGCCCGAGAGCGAGGCGACGACGACGCGGGTGATCCTGAACAGCCTGGGCGAGGCGATCGCCCGCACCCTGCGCATGGTCGACCGGGTGGCGGACCGGCGGAGCCGGACCGTGCATGTCGTCGGCGGTGGCTCGCGCATGGCGCTGCTCAATCAGGCGATCGCCGATGCGGTGGGGCTCGAGGTCGTGGCCGGGCCGGTGGAGGCGACGACCTCTGGCAATCTGCTGCTGCAGGCCGAGGCTCTCGGCGTCATCCACGCGGGGGACGCGCGCGCGGTGATGCGCCGGTCGGCCGCGTTGGCGCGATATGCGCCGCGCGCCGAGGCGTGATGGCGCGGCTTCGCCTCAGAACTCCTCCCAGCCTTCATCGGCCATGGTCGGTTCCGGCATGCGCCGGGCGGGCGGTGCCGCGGCCGGCCGTTCGGCCGGAGCCGGAGAGCGCACCGGTGCCGGAGCAGACTCCTCGATATCGAAGCGGTGGATCAGGGCTGCGAGCTGCTTGACCTCACGCGCCAGGTTGTGGCTTGCCGCGGTCGACTCCTCGACCATCGCGGCATTCTGCTGGGTCGCCTGGTCCATCTGGCTCACGGCATCGTTGACCTGGAGCAGGCGGGCGGAATTGCCCTGCGCGCCGCTGGCGATGTCGCTGACGACCTGGTTGATCTCGGCGATCTGGGCCACGATGCGTTCCAGCGCCTTGCCGGTCTGCCCGACCTGATCGACGCCGGCGGCGACCTGCTGGTTCGATTTCGAGATCAACGCCTTGATTTCCTTCGCCGCATCGGCCGATCGCTGGGCCAGCGCCCGCACCTCGGAGGCGACGACCGCGAAGCCGCGCCCGGCATCGCCCGCGCGGGCCGCCTCGACGCCGGCGTTCAGCGCAAGGAGATTGGTCTGGAAGGCGATTTCGTCGATCACGCCGATGATGTTGCCGATCTGCTCGGCGGAGGTCTCGATTTCGCCCATGGCGGCCACGGCGCGGGCGACAACGGCGCCTCCGCGCCCGGCATCCGCCATGGCGGCACTGACGGCCTCGCGCGCATGGGCGGCATGGGTTGCGGTGCCGCTGACGGTTTCGGTGATTTCGCTGAGAGTGGCGGCGGTTTCCTCGATCGTTGCGGCCTGGTGTTCGGTGCGCCGCGCCAGATCGTCGGCGGCGGCGGCGATTTCGCCGGTGCCGGAGCGGATTGCCGAGGTGTTCGCGGCGATCACCCGCATCGTGTCCTGAAGCCTCTCCATCGCCGCGTTGAAATCGGTGCGCAGGCGTTCGTATTCGGCGGCGAAGGACGTGTTGAGGCGATAGGTAATTCGCCCGGCAGCGAGGTTCTCAAGGCCGGTCGCGATGGATTCGACGACGAATGCGAGTTGCTGCGCCGCTTGTTCGCGCTCGGCCGCGCTTCGTGCGGCCTCGGCCTCGCGCGCCGCGCGTGAAGCGGCCGCCTCGGCTTCGAGCCTGGCTTTCTCGATGCCGGCCGCCTTGAAGACCTCGACGGCCCGGGCCATGCCGCCGATTTCATCGGCGCGCGCGACATAGGGCACCTCCGCCTTCAGGTCGCCCTTCGAGAGCCGCGCCATCGCACCGGTCATGGCCTTCAGGATTCCGGCGATGTTGCGCTGGATGAAATACATCGCGACCAGGAAGAGCAGGAAGACCGGTATGAAGATGCCGACGAA
>JAJZFF010000259.1 GCA_021805485.1 Pseudomonadota bacterium | reverse complement strand
ATGCGGGCGGCGACGGGGCTGTAGCCGGTGATGGCCCCGCCCGGGCCATAGACGCCGAGATCGCCGTTGAAGCCGAGGATGCGGTTGAGCAGATCGACCTTGAAGCCGCCCATCACGCTCATGACGATGATGAGGGTCGCCACGCCCAGCGCGATGCCGATCAGCGAGAAGGCGGCGATGACCGAGACGAAGCGCTCGCCGCTGCGCGCGCGCAGATAGCGGGCGGCAACCGCGCGTTCGAATTCGTTGAACACGCGCTCAGCCGATCCGCGTCAGCGCGTCGTCGCGGGAGAGGTCGGCGCGTTCGCCGCCGGCGCGGCGCTTGAGCTCGACCCGTCCGGTCGCGGCCCCGCGCGGGCCGACCACGATCTGCCAGGGATGGCCCATCAGATCGGCATCGGCGAATTTCACCCCGGCGCGCTCGGCGCGGTCGTCATAGAGCGCGGCCGGGCCGAGCCTTGCGTAGAGCGCCTCGCAGAGGGAATCGCAGACCGGATCACCCTGCTTGAGATTGAGGATGGCGGCGCGGAACGGGGCGATCGCGTCCGGCCAGATGATGCCGGCGTCATCGTGCGAGGCCTCGATCACCCCGCCCACGAGGCGGGAGACGCCGATGCCATAGCTGCCCATCTCGGGATGGACTTGCTTGCCGTCGGCGCCGGCGACCGCGAAGCCCATCGCGGCCGAATATTTGGTGCCGAAATAGAAGATGTGGCCCACCTCGATGCCGCGCCCCTCGCGGCGGCGGGCGGCGGGGACCGATTCCCAGGCGGCCGCGTCGTGCTTCTCGTCGGTCGCGGCGTAGTGGGTGGTCATGGAGGTATAGAAACGTTCGAGGTCGGACGCGTTGGCGTGGTCGAAGCCGCCGGCGCCCTGGGCGAGGTAGTCGATCTCCTCGAAGGCGGCGTCGAAATAGACCTGGCTCTCGCCGGTGGGGGCGAGGATGATGAACTCGTGGCTCATGTCGCCGCCGATCGGCCCGGAATCGGCGGCCATCGGGATCGCTTTCAGGCCCAGGCGCTGGAAGGTGCGCATGTAGGCCAGCATCATCCGCCGGTAGCTGACGACGGCGCCGGCGTAGTCGAGATCGAAGCTGTAGGCATCTTTCATCAGGAACTCGCGTCCGCGCATCACCCCGAAGCGCGGGCGCACCTCGTCACGAAATTTCCATTGAATATGGTAGAGGATCTGCGGCAGCTCGCGATAGCTGCGCACCGACCCGCGCAGCAGGTCGGTGATCATCTCCTCGTTGGTGGGGCCGTAGAGCAGCTCGCGGTCGTGACGATCGCGGATGCGCAGCATTTCCTTGCCGTAATCGTCGTAGCGGCCGGATTCGCGCCACAGCTCGGCCGGCTGGATGGTCGGCATCAGGCATTCCTGCGCCCCCGCGGCGTCCTGCTCCTCGCGCACGATGCGCTCGATGTTGCGCAGCACGCGGTGGCCGATCGGCAGCCAGGCGTAGATGCCGGCCGAGGTCTGGCGCACCAGACCGGCACGCAGCATCAGCCGGTGTGAGGCGATCTGCGCCTCGGCGGGGGTTTCCTTGAGGGTGGGAATCAGGCTGTGCGACAGGCGCATGGGCAGGCGTTCCGGCGAGATGGCGGGCGGACCCTACGCAGATGCGGGCGGTTTGTCACACGTGGCGGCGGAGCAAGGGGATGACGTTCGATTTGTGCGCCGCACAACAAAGTCTCGCAAGAAAATCATCAATGCGGCGGGATTGGGGCGAGATTCCGCGTGACAGATACCGCCGGGTACGATAGCAAAAGAAAGGGCCCGGACGGGTGATCCCGCCGGGCCCAAGTTTAGGGAGGAAACGCCAGTCACACGGCAGGATGAGGAGCCTCTCCTCTTCCTGACGGTAACGATGACACCGTTTCTCCGGCATGTCCAAGACAAATTGCGCGGTGCAGCATAAAATTTTGCCTGTGGAGACGGCATTTGCCGTAATCCGAGGCTGACTGAGGAACGGGTGCCGAAAATGTCGGCACCCGTTCCTTCGTCATGGCCGGCCTTGCGCCGGCCATCTCCCGGGATGGTGCAGCGGTCGCACCGTGTCGCCGGGACGGGGGCCGCCGGGACGGGGGAAGACGGCCGGGTCGAGCCCGGCCATGATGGGAGGGCGGGGAACCGGGCGTCCCGATCACACCGGGATCAGATGCAGCTCCACCAGCGGGCGCTTGCCGAAGCGCCGGCCCATGGCGCGGCGCAGCGCCGACCGCGCCGCTTCCTCCCGCTGCGCCGGATCGCGCCGCACCGCGGCCGGCAGCTCCGCCAGCCCGGCGGCGAAATCCGCCGCCACCCGCGCCGCCTCCGGGTCCTCGGGATCGAACAGCCCGGGGGCGGAGATCCGCGGCTGCCCGCGCAACCGCCCCTCGCCGTCGATCGCGGCGGTGCCGATCACCACGCCGTTGAAGAGCATCCGCCGGCGCGCGGCCATCACGCCGCCCTCGAAGGGGACCAGCCTGGTGCCGTCCAGCACCAGCCGGCCCACCGGCGCGCTGTCGATCACCTCCGGCCGGCCGGGGGTCAGCGCGAGCAGATCGCCGTCCTCGATCAGCACCGGCTCGGCGCCGGCGGCGCGCGCGAGCTCGGCATGGGCGGCCAGGTGCCGCCACTCCCCATGCACCGGCACCGCGTATTTCGGCCGCACCAGCCGATACATCCGCCGCAGCTCGTCGCGCGCCGGATGGCCGGAGACATGCACGAGGTGATCGGCATCCGTCATCACTGTCGCGCCGCGCCGGACCAACAGGTCCTGCATGGTGCCGATCGGACGTTCGTTGCCGGGAATGACGCGCGAAGAGAAGATCACCGTATCGCCCTCCCCCAGCGCGACCCGCGGATGGGTGTCCATCGCCACCCGCGCCAGCGCCGAGCGCGGCTCGCCCTGGCTGCCGGTGATCAGGATCAGCAACTCCTCGTCGGCGACGTCGTCGATGTCGTCCTCGGTCAGGAACGGGGGCAGCTCGGCGAGATAGCCGCAGGCCCGGGCGGCGGCATCGAGGTTGCGCAGCGATCGCCCGACCAGCGCCACCTGGCGCCCGGCGGCTCGCGCGGCCAGCGCCACCGATTCTACCCGAGA
>JAJZFF010000090.1 GCA_021805485.1 Pseudomonadota bacterium | reverse complement strand
GCCGATGCGCAGGGCGCGCTCGCCCCGCTCGGCCTGCCGGGGCTCGCCGATGCGGCGCGCGGCATCGGCCTGATCGGCGGCGTCATCCTCTGGGGTTACGGCGTCTGGTGGCTCGCCTTCGCGGTGCTCGCAACCCTGCGCTACCTGCGCGGCGGCATTCCGTTCAATCTCGGCTGGTGGGGCTTCACCTTCCCGCTCGGCGTCTACGCCGCCACCACCTTCGCCCTCGCCGGGCAGACCCACCTCGCCCTGTTCCACATCGCCGCCGTGGCGATGACGGCGAGCCTCGCCGCCCTCTGGGTGATCGTCGCGGCGATGACGCTGCGGGGTGCCGCCAGCCGCGCGCTCTTCGCCGCCCCCTGCCTGCTGCGCGGCGCCATTCCGGAGGACGCGCTGACCGCCGACATGGTCTGACCGGGTCCCGGCCGGGACTCGCCATCGCCCGACGCCTCGACTAACGTTGCCGGCGCGCCCCCATCGCCGATGGGGCGCGCCGGTCCCGTATCCGGTTCTTCGTCCGCGTTCTCCGGGGCCCGCCAGCCGCGCCTTTCCATCAAGAATGCCAATACGGGGGACGATTTCATGAAAAAATTCATCAACGCGCCGGAAAACGTGGTGGCCGAGGCGCTGGCCGGCATGGCCGCCGCGCATCCCGATCTGATCCGCGTCCACACCGATCCCGATTTCATCACCCGCGCCGATGCCCCGGTGCGCGGCAAGGTGGCGCTGCTCTCCGGCGGCGGCTCCGGTCACGAGCCGATGCATGGCGGTTTCGTCGGCCGCGGCATGCTCGATGCCGCCTGCCCCGGCGCGGTCTTCACCAGCCCGACGCCGGACCAGATGCTCGCCGCCACCAGGGCGGTCGATGGCGGCGCCGGCGTGCTCCATATCGTGAAGAACTACACCGGCGACGTGCTGAACTTCGAGATGGCCGCCGACCTCGCGAAGGAGGAGGGGCTCGACGTCGCCGCCGTCGTGATCGATGACGACGTGGCGGTGCAGGACAGTCTCTACACCGCCGGCCGCCGCGGCGTCGGCGCCACAATCCTCGCCGAGAAGATCTGCGGCGGTGCCGCCGAGGCCGGCGCCGACCTCGCCAGCGTCGCCGCCCTCTGCCGCGAGGTGAACGGCGCCGCCCGCTCGATGGGCGTTGCGCTCAGCCCCTGCACGGTGCCGCATGCCGGCAAGCCGAGCTTCACCCTCGGCGAGGGCGAGATGGAATACGGCATCGGCATCCATGGCGAGCCCGGCCGCAAGCGCATCCCCATCGAACCGGCCGACCGCGTGGCCGAAATGCTGATGGAACCCATCCTCGCCGATCTGCCCTTCCGCCAGGGCGACAAGGTGCTGCTCTTCGTCAACGGTCTCGGCGGCACGCCGCTGGTCGAGCTCTACATCCTCTACCGCAAGGCCGAGGAAATCGCCCGAAGCCACGGGCTGACGGTCGCGCGCTCGCTGGTCGGCCCCTACATGACCAGCCTCGAGATGGCCGGCACCTCGATCACCCTGCTGCGCCTGACCGACGACATGATCCGTCATTGGGATGCGCCGGTCGTCACCCCGGCGCTGCGCTGGGGCGCCTGAGGCGGGCAGGGGGGATTGCGCATGGCCGACCAGCTCGATGTTCCGCTCCTCACCGCCTGGCTCGGCCGCGCCGCCGCCGCGATCGAGGCGCAGCAGGGCTACCTCTCCGATCTCGACGCCGCGATCGGCGATGGCGATCACGGCGCCAACCTCGCCCGCGGCTTCAAGGCGGTGATGGCGAAGCTCGGCACGCCCGCCGATCCGGCGGCGCTGTTCCGCACCGTCGGCATGACGCTGATCGGCACCGTCGGCGGCGCCTCCGGCCCGCTCTACGGCACCCTCTTCGTCGAGATGGCCAAGGCCGCCGCCGGCCGCGCCACGCTCGACGCCGCCGGCTGGCACGCCGCGCTTGCCGCCGGCGTCGCCGGCGTGGTCGCCCGCGGCAAGGCGGCTCCCGGCGACAAGACGATGATCGACGCGCTCACGCCCGCCGTCGCCGCGCTCGAAGGGGCGGCCAGCCTGCCCGAGGCGCTCGCCCGCGCGGCCGCGGCCGCGCGCGAAGGCGCCGAGGCCACCGCCCCGCTGGTTGCCCGCAAGGGCCGCGCCTCCTATCTCGGCGAACGCGCGATCGGCCATGTCGATCCGGGGGCGACCTCGTCGGCGATGCTGCTCGCAGCCCTCGCCGAAGCCGCCGGCTGAGCGGCCCGGCACGCCGCGCCATGGCGACCGGCCTCCTGCTCGTCTCCCACAGCGCGGCGCTGGCCCGCGCCACCGCCGAACTCGTCCGGCAGATGACCGGCGACCGCCTCGCCCTCGCCATCGCCGCCGGCGCCGGGCCGGACCATGCCGAACTCGGCACCGATCCGCTCGCCATCCTCGCCGCCTGCGAGGAACTCGCCGGCTGCGAGGGCATCGTCGTGCTGATGGATCTCGGCAGCGCCGTGCTCAGCGCCGAAATGGCGCGCGACCTCGCGGACGATGCCCTGCGCGCCCGCCTCCATCTCGCCCCGGCGCCCTTCGTCGAGGGTGCGCTGGCCGCAGGCGTTGCGGCGGCGGCGGGGCAGGCCGCCGACCGCGTCGCTGCCGAGGCGCTGGCCGGGCTCGCGCCGAAACAGGATGCGCTCGGCACCCAAGAAAAAGCCGCGCCGCCGCCGCCAGCCGCCACGATCACCCGCACGGTCACGCTGGCCGATCCGAACGGCCTGCATCTCCGCCCCGCCGCGCGCTGCGTCGAGGCCGCCGCCCGCTTCGACGCCACGCTGCACCTCCGCCACAACGGCCGTGCCGCTCCGCTCGACAGCCCGACCGCGCTGATGGCGCTCGGCGCGAAGGGTGGTGCGGCGTTGACGATCGAGGCGTCCGGCCCCGAGGCTGAACCCGCCGCCGCCGCCCTCGCCGCCATCCTCGCCGAGCGCCCGGCGGAACCCCACGCCGAAGCCGGAGCAACGGCGTCATCCGGCGGTGTCGTGCCGATGTCCCCCGGCCGCGCCGCCGGCCCGGTCGTCGCCGCCCTCCGCGTCCGCCCGCCGGTGCCCGAAACCGCGGTGGCGGACCGTGCGGCGG
>JAJZFF010000531.1 GCA_021805485.1 Pseudomonadota bacterium | reverse complement strand
GCCTGGTCGAGCTGCTCCTTCAGCTTTTGCGTGGCATTCAGTCGGTCCTTTTCGGCCTTCCACGCCGCCGTCATCGCGTCGGATTTCTCCTCGAGTTCGGCGATTTCACCCTCCAGCCGCTCCAGCCGTTCCTTCGAGGCGGGATCCTGCTCCTTGCGCAGCGCTTCCCGTTCGATCTTGAGCTGCATCAGCCGCCGATCGAGTTCATCGAGCGCCTCGGGCTTGGAATCCACCTGCATCCGCAGGCGCGAGGCGGCCTCGTCGACAAGGTCGATCGCCTTGTCCGGCAGGAACCGGTCGGTAATGTAGCGGTTGGACAGGGTCGCCGCCGCCACCAGCGCCGAATCCGAAATCCGCACGCCGTGATGAAGTTCGTATTTCTCCTTGATCCCGCGCAGGATCGAGATCGTGTCCTCGACACTCGGCTCATCCACGAAGACCGGCTGGAAGCGCCGCGCCAGCGCCGCATCCTTCTCGATGTACTTCCGATACTCGTCGAGCGTCGTCGCCCCCACGCAGTGCAGCGCACCGCGCGCCAGTTCGGGCTTGATCAGGTTCGAGGCATCCATCGCGCCATCCGCCCGCCCCGCGCCGACCAGCGTGTGCATCTCGTCGATGAACAGGATGACCTCGCCGTTCGAGCCTTCGATCTCCTTCAGCACGGCTTTCAGCCGTTCCTCGAACTCGCCGCGATATTTCGCGCCGGCCACCATCGCGCCGAGATCGAGCGCGAGCAGCCGCTTGCCCTTCAGCGCCTCCGGCACGTCGCCATTGACGATGCGGAGCGCCAGCCCCTCGACGATCGCCGTCTTGCCAACCCCAGGCTCGCCGATGAGCACCGGGTTGTTCTTGGTCCGCCGCGCCAGCACCTGGATCGCCCGGCGGATCTCCTCGTCGCGGCCGATCACCGGATCAAGCTTCTGCGCGCGCGCGGCCTCGGTCACATCCCGCGCATATTTCTTCAGCGCATCGAAGGTCTGCTCCGCGTTCGCGCTCGTCACCGTGCGGCCCTTGCGGATATCGGCCACCGCCTTCTCCAGGGCCTGCGCCGAGGCGCCGGCCGCGGTCAGCGCCCGGCCCGCCGGCGTGCCGCTCGCCGCGAGTGCCACCAGCACGCGGTCCTGCGCGACATATTCATCGCCGGCCTTCTGCGCCATCTGCTGCGCCGCATCGAGCACCCGCACGAGATCGGGCGTGATCTGCGGCTGCCCGGCGCCGGAGCCCTGCACCTTCGGCAGTTTTCCAATCGCGGCATCGGCCGCGAGACGAACCGCGGCCGGATCGCCCCCGGCCGCGCGGATCAGCCCGCTCGCGGCCCCTTCCTCATCGTCGAGAAACGCCTTGAGCAGGTGTTCCGGCGTGATCTGCTGGTGATATTCGCGCACGGCAATCGTCTGCGCGGCCTGCACGAAGCCGCGGGCGCGTTCGGTAAACTTCTCGAAATCCATTGTTCTCGATCCCTTTCATCAGGCGACCCGGCCGGACCATCCCTCGCAAGGCAATGGTCCGACCTTGTCCGCTGGACATGGTTGCTGCATTGATCCTCCTCAAGAGGAACCGCCCCCATGACCATGCTCGTCGACTCACTCTTCCGCTATCCGGTCAAGGGCCTGACCGCCGAACCGCTGAAGGCCGCGGACCTCGAAGCCGGACGCGCCATCGCCTGGGACCGCGCCTTCGCACTCGCGCAGGGGGATTGCGGTTTCGATCCGGCAGCGCCGGCCTGGCGCCCGAAAGCCGAATTCCTCTGCCTCGCCCGCGATCCGGAAGCCGTTCGCCTCGATTGCCGCTTCGACGACGCCGCAGGCCTGCTGACCCTCATCGCGCCGGACGGCGCGGCGATCGACGCATCGCCCCTGACCGAGGCCGGACGCAGCCAGCTTGGGACGTTCATCGCCGCCGCCCTGCCGGGCTCGATGCGCGGCACGCCACGATTCCGGCATGTGTCCGGCCATAGTTTCTCAGACCACCGGAACCAGGTGATCAGCCTGATCGGCCTGGCCAGCCTGCGGGCGCTCGAAGCCGCCGCCGGCGCGCAGCGCCACCCTCTGCGCTTCCGCGCCAATCTCTATTTCGACGGCGCCGAGCCCTGGGCTGAACTCGGCTGGGTCGGCCGCACACTCGCGATCGGCGACGCGCGACTGCGGGTTACCGCACGGATCGACCGCTGCGCCGCCACCTCCATCAACCCGGAAACCCGGGCGCGCGACGCCAATCCGGTCAAGGACCTGATGACGCATTTCGGTCATGTCGACTGCGGGATTTATGCCGAGGTCCTCGCCCCAGGGCGGATCGCGCCCGGCGATACGATCATTCTGCTGTCATAAGCCTGTTGCGACGGGTGACGCCGGCGGCAAAATCGGCTTAACGTCCCCGAATGCTGACCGACTTACCGAATGTGCTGACGCTCTCGCGCATCGCGGCGATCCCGCTGCTGGTCGTGCTGGTCGCGATCGGCTCCCCGCTCGCCGATCTGCTGGCCGCCCTCCTCTTCGTCATCGCGGGCATCACCGACTGGCTGGACGGCCGCCTCGCCCGCAGCCGCCGCCAGCTATCCGATCTCGGCCGGATGCTCGATCCGATCGCGGACAAGCTGCTGGTGGGCGCAACACTGATGCTTCTCGTCGGTTTTCATCGCGTGACCGCCTTCGGCATCTACCCGGCGATCGTGATCATGCTGCGTGAAATCCTGGTGTCGGGCCTGCGTGAATACCTTGCGGGCATCAAGGTCGGCATGCCGGTGACCCGGCTGGCCAAATGGAAGACGGCCGCGCAGATGGTGGCGCTCGGCATTCTCCTGCTCGGCAATTCCGGCGCCGCGGAACTCGGCATCCCCTGGCTCCCGGCCGGCATCATCGGCGGCGCCCTGCTCTGGATCGCCGCCGGCCTCACCCTCATCACCGGCTGGGATTACCTGACCGCGGGGCTGCGTCACGTGACCCAGCCCGGACCGTCACCCTGACCCGAAGATGACGAAATCATCAGCGACACTCACGGCGCACGGCGCGCCGGTCATCGCCCTCATCGGCTGGTCGGGAAGCGGCAAGACAACCCTGCTCACCGCCCTTCTGCCCCTGCTCGGCGGCGCCGGGCTGCGGGTCTCGACCCTGAAGCACGCCCACCACAAGGTCGACCCCGACCAGCCGGGCAAGGACAGTTTCCGTCATCGCGAAGCCGGAGCACACGAAACGATGCTCGCCACCGCCGAACGCTTCGTGCTGTTTCACGATCACGGCGCCGCCGCCGAACCGGATCTTGCTGCCCTGCTCGCCCGCATGGCACCGGCCGATCTCTATCTCGCGGAAGGCTTCAAGGCGGCCGCGGTCGAAAAGATCGAAGTGCATCGGCCCGAACTCGGCAAGGCGCCGCTTTGGCCGGAGCAGGACGATGTCATCGCCGTCGCCTGCGATGTCCCGCTCCCCGGGTGCGACCGACCTGTTCTTCCCCTCGGCGATCCGCCAGCCGTCGCGCGGTTCCTCCTCCGCCGATGCGGCCGCCTGATCGCTTGAGGTAGACCGGCAAACCGGCGCATAACGAATTCGAACAATTTCGAGGAAGAAAGATGCGGCAATTTGCCAGATCCGCCCCATCCCGCCCGGCCGTACTGCCTTCGCCCCGGCCCCGCCGTGCCGTGGCCGCACTTCTTCCCGGCAGTCTTGTGCTGCTGCTTTCCGGCTGCGCGGGCGTGGGCAACTATTTCAACAGCACCCTCAACCCACTCGGGGATCCGAATGCGCCCGCGGGTGACGCCATCAACATGCAGCGCGCCCGCGGCAACGAGGTCGCGGTACAGCCGCTGCGTCCCCAGCCAGGCGATGTCTGGCCGGGCAAGCTCGCTCCGGTGCCAACACTCGGTGAAATCCAGAAACACATGAACGTGCCCCTCGGGCAGGCTTATCAGAACCTCTACAGCGCCCCCGCCGGCAGTTCCCCGGCGCCGTCCTATTCGGTTCCGCCCGGCGCAAAGGTCCGCCGTCTGCCGCCCGACCGCGCGGAAGGCGCGGAGGCAACGTTCTCCCGCCCCGCCGGCGCGGCCATGCACTCATCCACGCCACCCGGCAGCGCACAGGCGCCTGTGCCGCGCGCCCCGGCAATACCGACAGCGCCGGCAAGGCCCGCCAAGCCGATTACCTCCGGAGATTCGCTGCCTGTGGGCCAGACGGTCATGGGACCGCATGGCCCGCTCGGCATCGTGACGTCTCCCAGCAACGGCCGTTACCAGACGATCGCCCCGATCGGCGGCCGGGGGGGCGGCATCCTGATTCCCAACGGGAACGGCACCGCGACGCTGATCCAGTCGAATGGCCAGGTGGTAACGGTCCCGACCCGATGACTCAACGCCTCTGTGGTCCCATATCCTTATAATGAAGATCCTCTATTTCGCCTGGTTGCGCGAGCGTATCGGCCTCTCCGAGGAGGACGTCGATATTCCGCCCGAAGTGACGACAATCAGTGCCCTGACCGATTTCCTGTCGGCGCGCAGCCCTGCCCATACCCGTGCGTTCGCAGACCGCCGCGCGATCAAGACCGCCCTCGATCAGCGCTTCGTTCCGCCCGACACATTGCTGGAAGGTGCCCGCGAGATCGCCTTCTTTCCGCCTTTCACCGGTGGATGACGGGCCGGAGCATGCCTCGCATCGTCGTCACGACTGAGGACATCGACGTCGGCGCCGAACTCGCCGCGCTTGAAGCGGGGGCCGGCGCGGTTGCCAGTTTCGTCGGCGTGGTGCGAGGCGAGGCCGACGGCCGCCGGCTGACCTCCCTGATTCTCGAACATTACCCGGCAATGACCGAGGCGTCCCTGGCCGAGATTGCCAAGACGGCCGCGAACCGATGGCAGCTCACCGGCTGCACGATCATCCACCGGGTCGGCGAACTGACACCCGGCGACCGTATCGTTCTTGCCGCCGCCGCCAGCGCCCATCGGGCTGACGCCCTCGCGGCAACCGCCTTCCTGATCGACTGGCTGAAGACCGACGCGCCGTTCTGGAAGCGCGAGAACTTTGCCGATGGCACATCGCACTGGGTTTCGGCACGCGACGAGGATCAGGAAGCGCGCAACCGCTGGTAGTCCGGCGCACGCCAATCCATTGCCTCGATTTAATCTTCAATACCCTCCCACGCGCTCGAACCTCGCTGCTCCCCCTGCCGAACACCCCGGCCATCGGCGGATAAAGGCGAGGTTTTCACCGCATTTGTGCGCCCTGGTGCCGGAAAAGTTTCCAAAAACTCAATTTCAATCCCATTTTTCGTAATCGAAATTATTATTCAATCGATTATCATCTCCTTAAAATTATTTTATTGACGCCCTCCCCTTCCGGTTGTATTGAATTTTTCAGTTAACTGGGGGTTGTAATGAAACTTCTCATTTTTGGAAACCCGCTCGATAATCGAGATGTTCTGACTACATTCTTTAAGTCCAAGCTCGTCGTTGTAGACGAAACGACGGATATTGAAGAAGCGCTCGATCTGACGCGATTTTATGAATACGACGCGGTCGTTCTGCGTGTAACGGATACCCGCCCGGCGGAGATCGAACTCATCCGCAGGTTGCGCCTCGCTGGACTGCGCTGCCCGATCATGGCCGTCGCGCATTTGCTGAGCGAAGCAACGCGCCTGCGCATTCTCGAGGCAGGTGTTGACGATCTGATCGTAAGCGCAATCTCACATGAGGAAATTTTCCTCAGGGTGCAGAATCAGGTTCGTCGCAGCCGCGGCTTCCAGAGTTCGTCGCTGGCTGTCGGCAATGTTGAAATCAACATGAACGCGAAGAAAATTTTCGTATCTCAAACCGAGATCGGATTAACAAAAAAAGAATATCAGATCGTGGAGATCCTTGCCCTAAGGAAAGGATGCGTTCTGAGCAAGGAAGCGATCCTTGATCATCTCTATGGAGGGCTCGACGAGCCCAACCCAAAAATCATCGACGTGTTCATCTGCAAAATCCGCAAGAAACTGCTGGCCGCCGGGGCCGACGACCTGATCCAGACGAACTGGGGCCGGGGC
Organism: Pseudomonadota bacterium; assembly: GCA_021805485.1. The sequence continues at coordinate 7,062 of JAJZFF010000531.1, read as the reverse complement.
TACATGATTGTCGACCGTCGAGAGTCCGAACTCCGTCCGACCAGAACTGCCCCCGCACAAAACATCATGCCGGCGCCTCGCGAGCGAAGCGCCGCCGGATGACCGCAACAGGGGCGGGATACGGCCGTTCCCCGGTTACTCCGCGGGTTCGGCCGGTTCCTGGGTTCCCTGGATCTCCGCCATCTTGTGTTCGACGTGCCGTGAGAACACAAACTCCGCCGGCCGCTGATGATCAAGCGGGATATCTGCCGCCATGGCGCCTTCGGTACGGATCCCCGTCACCGCAAGCTTGGCCAATTTCCAGGGGCGCTTGACCGAGTCAACCACCGCAGTCGCCTCGAAGCCCGAGTGGACCATGCAGTCGGCGCATTTTTCATAATTGCCGACACCATATTTGTCCCAATCGGTTGTCTCCATCAGCTCCTTGTACGTCTTTGCGTAGCCTTCCCCGATCAGGTAGCAAGGCCGCTGCCAACCAAACACGTTGCGCGTCGGGTTGCCCCAGGGCGTGCACTTGTAGGTCTGATTGCCGGCCAGAAAGTCGAGAAAGAGGGGAGACTGATTGAATTTCCATCGAATTCCGCGCGCCTTCCGCTCCTTTCCATGGCGGAAGATCGCCCGGAAAAGTTCTTTCGTCCGCTGACGGTTAAGGAAATGTTCCTGATCCGGGGCACGCTCATAGGCATAACCCGGGGACGTCATGACCCCATCGACGCCGATTTCGTTCACGGTATCGAGGAACGCGGCGACCCGCTCGGGATTGGCTCCGTCGAACAATGTGCAGTTGATCGAAACACGGAATCCCTTTGCCTTGGCCAGCTTGATCGCGGCAACGGCACGTTCGTAGACGCCTTCCTGACTGACCGCCTGGTCATGCATCTCGCGATCGCCGTCGAGATGAATGTCCCAGCAGAAATTCGGGTGCGGCTTGTACTGGTCGATCTTCTTCTCGAGCAGCAGCGCATTCGTGCAGAGATAGATGAACTTGTCCCGCGCCAGGATCTTCTCGACGATCTCGGGCATTTCCCGGTGCAGCAGCGGCTCGCCGCCAGCAATCGCCACAACCGGAGCGCCACACTCATCCACGGCTTCCAGCGCGTCGGCAACCGACAGGCGCTGATTCAGAATCGGTGCGGGATAATCGATCTTGCCGCAACCGGCGCAAGCCAGGTTACAGCGGAACAGCGGCTCCAGCATCAGCACCAGCGGATACCGCCGATTGCCGGTCAAATGCTGTTTCAGCACGTAGGCTCCAACCTTGATCGCCTGCTTCAGCGGCACGCCCATTGGTAACTCCTGATATTTCCCAACCTGCCGATGCGCCGTTCAGGCATCGCTCACTTCGGTGGGCAGTTTGAACCTGACATCTTCCGGCGTGCCGGCAAGGGTATCGATTTCGATGGCGCCGAACTTCCGCAGGCCATCGATCACCCCTTTGACCAGCACTTCCGGCGCCGACGCGCCCGCCGTAACCCCGACGGCGCGGATGCCCTTGAACCAGGACGGATCGAGATGGCTGGCATCGTCGATCAGATAGGACGGACGCCCCAATTCGGCGCCGATCTCGCACAAACGATTGGAATTCGATGAATTTCGGCTGCCGACGACCAGGATAACGTCGACCTGTTCGGCCAGATGCCGCACGGCTTCCTGCCGGTTTTGGGTCGCATAGCAGATATCGCGCACGTCGGGACCGACGATCCCGGGAAAGCGCTCGACCAGCGCCGCAATGATTCCGCGCGTGTCGTCAACCGAAAGCGTCGTCTGTGTGATATAGGCAAGCTTGTCCGGGTCGCTCACCTGCAGTGACGCCACATCCTCGACGGTCTGCACAAGATAGACCCGACCGTCGATCTGGCCGATCGTCCCCTCGACTTCCGCGTGCCCGGCATGGCCGATCAGCACGATCTCCCGCCCCTGACCAGCGTAGCGCCGCCCTTCGGAATGGACCTTGGCAACCAGCGGGCAGGTGGCATCGATCACCGGCAGGGCGCGGTTCGCGGCGCTCTGCTGCACTTTCCGCGCGACGCCATGCGCAGAAAACACCGTAATCGCCCCATCCGGCACTTCCGAAATCTCGTCGACGAACACCGCGCCGCGGGATCTCAAATCCTCCACCACATGGCGGTTATGCACGATTTCATGGCGCACATAGATCGGCGGACCGAATTTCGCCAATGCCCGTTCAACGATCTCGATCGCCCGCTCGACGCCGGCGCAGAACCCGCGCGGCTGCGCCAGCACGACTTTCATGACCGTCTGGTCCACGGCCGGATCTGCGCATTCGGTCATGGTATGAGGCAGATCCATGGTCTGTCGCCTTTCGAATCGGGAATTCGCGATTGTGGGAAATCCACTCCGGCAGTACGCCGTTTCTCTGAAATAAGTCATCCCAAGGCGGCTTCGCAAGGGCGCCTGTTCCAAGCCCCCTCTTGGAGACCGCCTGTGTTGCAGTTATGCATCGTGCGAGATCAAACAGCCACCCCATCCCCGCACCCGTTTCATTCCAGACCGGTTGATCTTATCTCTTCAACCATGCCCTATCGCTCCCCACGATGAATGTATAAATCCTCCGGGTACCGGCACGGCCCGGAGTGCCGCAGGGTCGCAATGACGGAGATTGAAGGAATCAGCATGATGGCTTACCGCGCCAGCGAAAGACCGGTTACCTGCGCACGGGGTGTCGTCTGATGCCGCCGCAGACTCCCCTGCTGGATCGTGTCCGCGTTCCGAGCGACCTGCGCAATTTCTCCGCCGACCAGCTCCGCCAGCTCGCCGGGGAATTGCGCGCCGAAACGATCGACACCGTTTCCGTGACCGGCGGGCACCTGGGCGCGTCGCTCGGCGTCGTCGAGCTGACGGTGGCCCTGCACGCGGTGTTCGAGACCCCGCGGGATCGCCTGATCTGGGATGTCGGCCATCAGACCTATCCGCACAAGATCCTCACCGGCCGGCGCGATCGCATCCGTACACTGCGCCAGCCCGGCGGGCTGTCCGGCTTCACGCGCCGTTCCGAAAGCGAATACGATCCGTTCGGGGCCGCCCATTCCTCGACGTCGATTTCGGCCGGCCTGGGCATGGCCGTGGCCCGCGACCTGAAGGATGAATCCCCTAAGCGTCACGTCATCGCCGTGATCGGCGACGGGGCGATGTCCGCCGGCATGGCCTATGAGGCGATGAACAACGCGGGCGCCAGCAAGTCCCGCATGATCGTCATCCTCAACGACAACGACATGTCGATCGCGCCGCCGGTCGGCGCGATGAGCGCCTACCTCTCGCGGCTGATCTCCTCGCGCAGCTTCCTCTCGATCCGCGATTTCGCCGCCCGGATGGCGAAACGCTTCCCCCGCACGCTCGAACGCACGGCCAAGCGCGCCGAGGAATACGCCCGCGGAATCCTTACCGGCGGCACGCTGTTCGAGGAGCTGGGCTTTTATTATGTGGGCCCGATCGACGGCCATAATCTCGACCATCTTCTTCCGGTCCTGCGCAATCTGCGCGACATCGATGGCGACGAGCCGATCCTGCTCCATGTCGTCACCCAGAAGGGCAAGGGCTACGCACCGGCCGAGGCGTCGGCCGACAAGTATCACGGCGTCTCGAAGTTCAACGTCGTCACCGGCGAGCAGACCAAGGCGCCGCCGGGACCGCCCTCTTATACAAAGGTGTTCGCCCAGGCGCTGATCGCCGAGGCGGAACATAATCCGAACGTCGTCGCGGTCACCGCGGCGATGCCGAGCGGCACCGGCCTCGACGCCTTCGGCAAGCGCTTCCCGGACCGCTGCTTCGATGTCGGCATCGCCGAACAGCACGCCGTGACCTTCGCCGCCGGCATGGCGACCGAGGGCATGGCGCCGTTCTGCGCGATCTATTCCACCTTTCTCCAGCGCGCCTACGACCAGGTCGTGCATGACGTGGCGATCCAGTCCCTGCCCGTGCGCTTCGCCATGGACCGCGCCGGCCTCGTCGGCGCGGACGGTGCCACCCATGCCGGCGCCTACGACCTCGCCTATCTCGGCTGCCTCCCCGGAATGGTGATCATGGCACCGTCCGATGAGGCGGAACTGATGAACTGCGTTGCCACCGCGGCCGCGATCGACGACCGCCCGTCCGCGTTCCGCTATCCGCGCGGCGAGGGCACCGGCGTCCAGCTCCCTGCGCGCGGAACGCCATGGGAAATCGGCAAGGGACGAATCGTGCGCGAAGGCAGCAAGGTGGCCGTCCTGGCGCTCGGCCCACGCCTGGCCGAAGCGCTGAAGGCAGCGGACGAACTCGCGGCGCGCGGCTTCCCCGCAACCGTCGCCGATGCCCGCTTCATGAAGCCGCTCGATACCGCGCTGGTGGACCAGCTTGCCCGTCATCACGAAGTCCTGATCACGATCGAGGATGGTTCGAGCGGCGGCTTCGGCGCGGCTGTCGGCCACCATCTCGCCTGGTCGGGCGCGTTCGACTCAGGGCTGCGATTCCGCCCGATGACGCTTCCGGACCGCTTCATCGACCACAACTCACCCGCCGGCCAGCTGATCGATGCCGGACTTACCGCGAAGGATATCGTGGCGCACGCGCTCGGCGCGCTCGGTCGCGGAGCCGTGCCCGAAAATTCGCACGGTTCGGTCGCAATTCCGGCACGTTGATCGCCATATCTGCCCTTATGAAACGTCGAATGCTCCTGGCGGCGCCACTTGCCGTGGCCCTGCCCCTCGCGCTTCCGGCGGCACGCGCTGCCGCTGCCCCGGAAACGCAGCCGGTCAACGCCCTGGACGACGCGCTGATCGCGACAATGAAGGCTGGCAGCGCCGGCAAGACCTTCAGTGCGCGCTACGCCATGCTCAAGCCGGTGATCGAAAAGAGTTTCGACCTTCGACTGATCCTGCAGAACTCGGCGGGACTGCTCTGGTCGCAAATTCCGGCTGCCCAGAAAACCGAGCTTGAGAAACTGTTCCGCCAGTATACGGTTGCAACCTATGTGAGCAACTTCAACGCCTACGCCGGCCAGCACTTCACGACCAATCCCGACATCCGGCGGACAGGCAATGCCCGCGTCGTGTCGACCACGTTCGAGGGAAACGGGGGAAAGAAGGTCGAACTGGCCTACGTGATGCGGCAGTCCGGCGGTGTGTGGAAAATTACCGACGTTCTCTTCGACGGGACAATCAGCAAGGTCGCCACGCAGCGCTCTGACTTCAGCGGCCTGATCGAGCCTGGCAACGCGTCGCGGCTGATCGATGCGCTGAAGGCGAAGGTCGCTTCGCTGTCCGGCGGGGCGATCAAGGACTGACATGACCGCAATCCTGCCGGCCCTCGCCGACGCGCTCTGCGCGGTCGGCCTCGTCCAGCAGGCCATCGGCTCCACCCTCGTGCGCGTCGCCCGGCATCCGGAAGCTTCAATGCCGGACGACGCGCCGGGCATCACCGTTCTCAAGCCGCTGCACGGCACCGAACCGCTGCTCGACATTGCGCTCGAATCCTTCTTCCTGCTGGACTATCCGCGGTTTCAGCTCGTATTCGGCGCGGCCGATCCCGATGACCCCGCCCTCGCCCTGGTAGCCCGTTTGCAGGCACGCTACAGGCAGGTCGACGTCGCGACGGTCGCCGGGCCGCACCGGGCGGGCCGCAACCGGAAGGTCGCCAACCTGATCGCAATGCGGTCCGCCGCCCGGTACGACCTTCTCGTGATCTCGGATGCCGACATGCATGTCGCGCCGGATTTCCTGAACGGCATCGCCCGCTCCCTCTCGCGGCCAGAGGCGGGCCTCGCCACGACCTTCTATACCGGTCTGCCCGCGAACGGCGCGCTCGCCGCCCGGCTGGGCGCGATGCAGATCAATCACGGCTTCCTTCCCGGCGCCGCCATCGCCCGCGCGCTCGGCCGGCAGGACTGCCTTGGCGCGACAATGGCTCTCCGCGGCGCCGATCTCGACCGGATCGGCGGGTTCGAGGCGCTGCTCGACCATCTCGCCGACGACAACGTCCTCGGCCAGCGCATCCGCGCCACCGGCAAGCAGGTCGTTCTCGCGCCGGCGCTTCCGGCCACCTCGGTGCCCGAGACGACGTTCGCCGCCCTCATGCGGCACGAACTGCGCTGGGCCCGCACAATTCGCGCGCTGGTGCCGTTCAGCTATGCCGGAATGATCACGCAGTTCCCGCTCTTCTGGGCCCTGGCGGCACTGCTGCTGTCCGGCGGCGCGACGTGGACATGGATCGACCTGGCCCTCGCCGCCGGCCTGCGCTACATCATCGCGCAGCAGCTCGAACGCCGCCTTGGGTTTTCCGGGCGCGGCCGTGGTTCACCCGCCCTGGCGAGCACGCCGGCGCCTTGGCTTTTCCTCTTGCGCGATATGGTTTCGGCGGCCATTTTCGTGATGAGTTTCTGGAGCGATACCGTCGAGTGGCGTGGCAATGTGCTGGAGGCCGATTCGGGCCGCAGCGACAGCGGGCGACAGGCAGAAGCCGCCCCGCGGCATATGAATTAGGACCGATGCGATGATGAAGACCCTGTTCCTGCAACCGCCCTCCTTCGACGGGTTCGACGGCGGCGCCGGCTCCCGCTACCAGGCGCGCCGCGAGATCCGGTCCTTCTGGTTCCCGACCTGGCTCGCCCAGCCGGCGGCGCTGATCCCCGGCTCCAAACTGATCGACGCGCCTCCCGCCGGCCTCACGATGAAGGATGTGATGCCGCACGCCCGCACCGCCGAGCTCGTCATCATCCACACCTCCACCCCGTCCTTCGCCAACGACGTCAAGGTCGCGGCCCAGATCAGGGCGGAGAACCCCGGCGTGAAGATCGGCTTCATCGGCGCGAAGGTGGCGGTCCAGGCCGGCGAAAGCCTCGAGCGCGCCGCCCCTGTCGACTTCGTCGCCCGCAACGAGTTCGACTTCACGATCAAGGAAATCGCCGAGGGCAAGCCCTTCGCCGAGGTCGACGGCATTTCCTGGCGCAACGGGGCCGGCGAGATCGTCCACAACCAGGACCGCCCCACCCTCGAGGACATGGACAGCCTTCCCTTCGTCGCCGACGTCTACAAGCGCGACCTGAAGATCGAGGACTATTTCATCGGCTAT
>JAJZFF010000244.1 GCA_021805485.1 Pseudomonadota bacterium | reverse complement strand
TGATCGCGGCCATCATGGTCGGCAAGCGGACGGGATATGGCAGCGTCAACATGGCGCCGGCCGATCTCGGCTACACGCTGGTCGGCGCCTCGCTGCTCTGGGTCGGCTGGTTCGGGTTCAATGCCGGCTCGGCGCTCACCTCGGGCGGCCAGGCGGGCTATGCGATGATCAATACCCATCTCGCGACCGCCGCGGCGGTTCTCTCGTGGACGCTCGTGGAGTGGATGATCAAGGGCAAGCCGAGCCTGCTCGGCGCCGTTTCGGGCGCGGTGGCCGGCCTCGTCGCCATCACCCCGGCCTGCGGCTTCGTGCCGGTCGGCGGGGCGCTGGTCATCGGCCTTGTCGCCGGCGTCGTCTGCTTCTGGGGGGTGACCGGGTTCAAGCGCATGTTCGGATACGACGACGCGCTCGATGTCTGGGGCGTGCACGGTCTCGGCGGCATTGCCGGCGCGCTGCTCACCGGTGTTTTCGCGGTGAAGTCGATCGGCGGCACCAACGGCCTGCTGGCCGGCAATCCGCACCAGATGGTGCTGCAGGCGGAGGGGATCGTCGTCACGCTGCTCTACAGCGGCATCGTCTCCTATGTGATCCTGAAGATCATCGACGTCACGATGGGTCTGCGCGTGTCGCCGGACGCCGAGCGCGAGGGGCTCGACATTTCCGAGCACGGCGAGGTGCTGCAGCACGGCTACTGATTTCGCCGCGCTGCGGGATCGCGGAAATGGCCGGAGCGGTGCTTCCGGCCATTTTCTTTGTCAGATCAGGGTGATTCGGGTTATAGTTCACGCCACGCCGCATTTCCGGAGCCTGACCGAAGCATGTCCGCGACCACCGAATCCCGCCAGTTCCTCTCGCCGGCCCTGAAGGCGCGCTTCGTTCGGCACCTCGCCGAACTCGGGGCGCTCTGCGCTGTCCTGGCCGGCCTGACGGTGCTGGTGTCGCTGGTCTCGTATCATGCCGGCGATCCGTCGCTCGACACGGCCTCCAGCCTGCCGCCGCAGAATCTCGCGGGAAGGTTCGGCGCGATCCTGGCGGACCTGCTGCTTCAGGGCTTCGGCGTGGCCGGCGCGCTGCCGGCGCTGGTGCTGCTGGCCTGGGGATTCGTGCTGGTGAATCGCGGCGAGATCACGCGCTGGCGGCTGCGCGCGCTGGCCGCCCTGCTCGCCATGCCGTGCCTGGCGAGCATGTTCGGCGTGTTTCATGCGCTGAATGCCGCCTTCGCGCCCGCATGGCCGGTGGCGGCCGGCCCCGGCGGTGCGATCGGCGCGCTGCTCGGCGGTTACGGCGCCGTCGTCGCGCATTCCGCGCTCGGGGTGATCGGGCGCGTGCTGCTGCTTGGCCTTTCGGCTTTGATCGGCATCGCGGTGTCGGCCTTCGCGTTCGGCCTGACATCCGGCGAGTGGCGACTGGCCGGCCGGCGCGCCGCCGCCGCCGCCGCCGCTTCCGCCAAGCACGGCCAGCGCGCCGTCCGTGGCGCCGGCAACATGTCGGTCTGGCTGAGGGAGATTGTCGCCTCGCCGCCGATGAGCGACCCGCCGGCGGCAGACGACCGCTCCGCCCTGGCCATTCCCCGTGCGCCGGATGAGGCGATGGACCCATATGCCGATGAGGCCGGGCCGGCGCCGATGCGCCGGGACGATCTTGTCGCGCAGCCCGCCGCTTCGGCGTCCGCCCCGCGGCTGACCCGCACGGCGCCGACGCGCAAGGCGCCGCCGCGCCAGGAACGCCTGCCGCTGCCCGACAGCCTCTGGCGGCTGCCGCCGCTCGAACTGCTCAAGCAGGCGCCGCCGCATGCCGCGACCGGGCCCAATACCGAATCGCTGCAGGCGAATGCGCGGCTGCTTGAGACCGTGCTTGGTGATTACGGGGTGCAGGGGCGCATCGTCGAGATCCGGCCTGGACCCGTCGTCACGCTCTACGAGCTGGAACCGGCCCCCGGCATCCGCTCCGCCCGCGTCATCGGCCTCGCCGACGACATCGCGCGGAGCCTGTCCGTGCTTGCGGTGCGCATCGCCACCGTTCAGGGCCGCAACGTGATCGGCATCGAGGTGCCGAACGCGAGGCGCGAGACCGTCTTCCTCTCCGAGCTTCTCGAATCGGCCGACTGGAACGCCACCACCGGCCGCCTCGGCCTCGCGCTCGGCAAGGATATCGGCGGCAAGCCTGTCATCGCCGATCTCGCGCGGATGCCGCACCTGCTGATCGCCGGCACCACCGGGTCGGGCAAGTCGGTCGGGGTCAATGCGATGATCCTGAGCCTGCTCTACCGGCTCTCGCCGGAGGAATGCCGGCTGATCCTGATCGATCCGAAGATGCTCGAACTGTCGGTCTACGAGGGGATTCCGCATCTGCTCGCGCCGGTGGTGACCGAGCCGGCCAAGGCGGTTGCCGCGCTCAAATGGGTGGTCCGCGAGATGGAGCGCCGCTATCGCGCGATGAGCGGCCTCTCGGTGCGCAACATCGCCGGCTACAACGAGCGGGTGAATGAGGCGCTCGCCCGCGGCGAGGTCGTTACCCGCCGGGTGCAGACCGGCTTCGATTCGGAAACCGGCCGGCCGATTTTCGAGGACCAGCCGCTGGCCCTCGAACCGTTGCCGCTCATTGTCGTCGTCATCGACGAGATGGCCGACCTGATGATGGTCGCCGGCAAGGAGATCGAGGCCGCGGTGCAGCGCCTGGCACAGATGGCCCGCGCCGCCGGCATCCATGTCATCATGGCGACGCAGCGCCCCTCGGTCGACGTCATCACCGGCACGATCAAGGCGAATTTCCCGACGCGGATCTCCTTCCAGGTGATCTCGAAATTCGACAGCCGCACCATCCTCGGCGAGCAGGGGGCGGAACAGCTTCTGGGCATGGGCGATATGCTCTACATGGCTGGCGGCGGCCGCATCACCCGCGTGCACGGCCCCTTCGTCTCCGACCGCGAGGTGGAGGATGTCGTCGCCTATCTGCGCGAGCAGGGCGAGCCCGACTACGTCGAGGCGGTGACCGAGGCGGTTGAGGACGATGCGCCGGCGATGCCCGGCCTTGCCGCCGCCGAGGGCGGGGAGGGCGGTCTTTACCAGCAGGCCGTGGCCCTTGTCGCGCGCGAGGGCAAGGCCAGCACCTCGTTCATCCAGCGCCATCTGCAGATCGGCTACAACCGCGCCGCCAAGCTGATCGAACAGATGGAGAAGGAGGGCGTGGTCGGCCCGGCCAACCATGTCGGCAAGCGCGAGGTGCTGATTGCCGGCGACCGCGACTGAACGCCTGCCGCCCGCCCTGATCGTGCATGATGCCGAGCATGTCGCCCGCGCTCTGGCGCCGGGCCGGCCGGTCACGCTGCTCTCGCCGCCCGGTTTCGCGCTTTATGCCGGCTGCCTGTGGTGGCGGAGCCTGCTGGCTTCGGCGCGGTTCACCGGCCCGGCGCTGCTCGATTGCGCCGACGCCGCCGGCCGCGCGCTCGAGGCGCTGCGAATCGGCCTGCGCGGCCTCGTTCTCGACCCTGCGACGCCGGCCTTTCCCCGCATCGCGGCTCTCGCGGATGAATACCGCGTAACCCTGCTTGATGCGCCGCCGCCGGCGCTCGATCTGGGGAACAGGATTGGCCCGGCCGCGCTCGCCGCCTGGCTGGACGCCGCGGACAATCCGGCTTAACGGCTTCCCGCCTGCCTTCTTTCAGACTGCATTCTTTCAGAGGGAGATCCCAATGCGCGTCACTCAACGGGTCAGGAAGATCCTGAGCTGGTACGAAAGCGACAATCCCGGAACCAAGGCCAACCTCGCCCGCATCCTGATGCAGGGCAAGCTGGGCGGCACCGGAAAGATGGTCATCCTGCCGGTCGATCAGGGTTTCGAGCACGGCCCGGCGCGCAGCTTCGCCAGCAATCCGGCCGCCTATGACCCGCAATACCATTTCCAGCTCGCCCTCGATGCCGGGCTTTCCGCCTATGCCGCCCCGCTCGGCATGATCGAGGCGGGCGCCGACAGTTTCGCCGGCAGCATCCCCACCATTCTCAAGCTGAACTCCTCCAACTCGCTGGCGACCGAGAAGGATCAGGCCGTGACCGGCTCGGTGTCCGATGCGCTGCGCCTCGGCTGCTCGGCGATCGGGTTCACCATCTATCCGGGCAGCGAGCACCAGTTCGCGATGATGGAGGAGTTCCGCGAACTGGCCGAGGAGGCCAAGGCCGCCGGCCTCGCCGTGGTGCTGTGGTCCTATCCGCGTGGCCCGATGCTCGACAAGAAGGCGGAAACCGCGATCGACATCTGTGCCTATGCCGCGCATATGGCCGCGCTGCTCGGCGCGCACATCATCAAGGTCAAGCCGCCGACCGAGCATATCGGGCTCGACGCCGCGCGGAAGGCCTATGAGAAGGTCGACGTCTCGACCCTGGCAAAGCGCATTGAGCATGTCGTCCAGTCCTGCTTCAACGGCCGCCGCCTCGTGGTGTTCTCGGGCGGCGAGGCCACGGACTCGGCGAGCCTGATCGAGACCGTTCGCGCCCTCAACGAGGGCGGCGCCTCCGGCTCGATCATCGGCCGCAACGCCTTTACCCGCCCGCGGGACGAGGCGCTGGCGCTGCTCTCGCAGATCGTCGGTATCTATCAGGGCAAGGCTTGACCGAGCTTTATCTGATCACGCCGCCGCGCCTCGGCCCGGATTTCGCCGATGCGCTGGCGGCGGCGCTGGACGCCGGGCCCGTTGCCTGCGTCCAGCTCCGCCTCAAGGAGGCGGGAGCGGACGAGATGCGCCGCGCGATCGACGCGTTGCGTCCGGTCGCGCAGTCGCGCGGGGTGGCCTTCCTGCTCAACGACGACCCGCGTCTCGCCGTCGAAACCGGCTGCGACGGCGCGCATCTCGGCCAGGACGACCTCGCGGCCCATGGCGGCCTCGCGCGGGTGCGGCGCGTGCTCGACGGCCTCAGCCTGGGCATCACCTGCCACGACAGCCGCCACCTCGCGATGGAGGCCGCGGAGCAGGGGGCCGACTACGTCGCCTTCGGGGCCTTCTACCCGACCGGCACGAAGGAGCCTAAAGCCCGCGCGGATGTGGAGATTCTCCGCTGGTGGTCGGAACTGATGGAAGTGCCCTGCGTCGCGATCGGCGGCATTACCCCCGGAAATGCCGCGCCGCTGGTTGAGGCGGGGGCCGATTTCCTCGCCGTTGTGGGCGCCGTCTGGCAGCATCCGGACGGGCCCGCGGCCGGCGTGCGGGCGTTCCGCGCCGAGCTTGCATAAGGGTTCCGGAACGATGGGCTGAAGGGTTGCGGCTTTGAGGCCGAACGGACAAAAAGAGACGTATTTGAACATACGGGTATTTCATGTCCGAACCCATTGTCCCGATATGGCGGGAACTCCTTGCGGAGTTTGACGGCGCCGCCGACCCGCAACCTTTTCTTGACCGCCTGATCCAGGAAGCGTTCCGCCGGCCGGGCGAGTTCGAACTCCATCTCATGCTGGCGGAGCGGATGTTTGCGCGGGGGCGGGATGCGCGGGGGCTGGCGATCAATGGTTACGTTCTCGCCTGTGGTGATCCGCATTTCCGCTTCCGCGCGCATCTCCAGCGTGCGGATCATTTCCGGAGGCACGGAGCGTTCCGCGAAGCCGAGGCGGATATCGAAGCTGCCCGCGCGATCGATCCCGGCAGTCACTGGCCGGTTCTCGCGATGGCGGAGAACCTAGCCCAGGAAGGCAGGGTCGGCGAGCGAGGGGACTATATCCGCGCTGAATACGAGGGTTTGCGGCCCGAATCGCGCGCGGAGATCGCCCGCCATTATGCCGGATGGGCGGCTTTCGATCATTTTGACAGGACTCGCGCCTCTCCCGGCTGGCAACCGCGCCGACCGGGACGGGTGCCCGCGCTCGAACGCGCCGGCATGATCCTCCTCGTCAAGGACGAGGAGGATATCATCGGCCAGAACCTGAGCCATCATTACGCGCTCGGCTTCCGCGCCTTCTGCGTTCTCAACAATATGAGCACCGATAATACACGCGAGATCGTGTCGCGGTTTCGGGACTCGCATGACGATTGCTTCGTTCTTCTTGTCGACGATCCGGTCCGCGGTCATTACCAGGCCGACAAGATGAGGGTTTACGCCGAGACGCTTCAACGACATGCTGAAATCGCGGGCCTCAGGTTGGATTGGCTGTTCTTCATCGATGCCGATGAGTTCATCGCGAGCGATACGAGCAGGCCGTCATCCGAACAGCTCTCGGCCCTGGAGCGGAGGCTCAACGATCCCGATACGCGTGTGCTGGTGATGCACTGGATACATGCGGCTTCGCCGCAAGTTCTGGAAGAATTCGGCTCTGAAGATGATCCGTTCGAGAAAATCAATGTCATGCGGTACCGGCTTTTGCCGCTGGTACCCAAGGTCGCGTATCGGGTCGGCTTTGATTACAGTTTGAAAAACGGAAATCATTTTATTGAAAAATTGAATGATTCACTCGATTCGGTTGTACCGGTCGGGTGTGATGATTGGTATATTTATCATTTTTCTCTTAGATCACTCTCGCACGTCAGAAAAAAAATCATCAATGGCGGTCGCGCTTTTGTCGGCACCAGGGGGCTGAACGATCACGGTCAACACTGGCGCGAGCGTTACGCGCTTTTCCAGAAATACGGCGACAGAATTATATCAGAAGTGCTGGAAGAACACGTCCGGTTTGTGCCGTCATTGCATCCGCCAAGGATTGACAGCCCGGAGAAACGGCTTCCGACGCGGCGCGTTTCAAGCGATATAGAGCCAATTGATATCAAACGGGCCGTGAACGAAATCAGCGGAATTGAAGCAATCGAAATTGCCAAAGCGTATACTTGCGAGCGGCCTGAACCGGCCTTTGTCAAAGGGCCGGTGACATCGGACATCATGAATGATTTCAGGCGCGAGAGATCCGTATGGCCGATTTCCGTTTACAAGATTTCAGATATTGAAATTCATGGCCCTTGGTTCAATGCCGGTATTATTCTGGTTTCACAACGTCACAGATTTCGGATTGACGAAATCTATCAGCCAGCCGGAGAACAACCGCAAGATATCTGTCTCGAAAAATCTCTGCATGAACTTCAATTCGAGAACAAAAGATTTTTAGAAATAAATGAAGATTGCGTTCTTCTCGCGACCAATGGCCATAACATATATGGTCACTGGCTTGTTGATTTTCTGCCAAAAATTTACCTTCTGGATTACATTGGAATAGACGTATCAAAGATAAAATTCTTGATGCCGTCGGATGTTGGTCATTGGGCTATTGATCTTATGAATCTCGTCGGTATCAAAAAAGAAAATCTGATTATTTATGATCAGAACGAGATTGTGCCCCTGTGCAGATCGTTGTTTGTACCAACCCTGCTGAGAATGAGCGGCCGTACATCGCCATTGTTTTTGAATGCGACAGAATTCATCAATAAAAGAATTGACAAAAATATCCAGACGAAAAGTGATGTGTCCAATACGTTTCTCTATTTCGATAGAGAGCAGGAATTCACCTGGAGAAAAATAGATGGCCATGACAAAATTATTAAGTTGTTTAATGATTTGAATTTTCATATCGTAAGGCCGGAAAAGTTGTCGATCTCTGAGCAAATTCGACTTGTCCGGGGCGCCAAGGTGATCGCGGGCCAGCATGGATCCGCGCTTCATTCGACGATATTTTGTCAGGATCCCGTTTTTGCCGTCGTTCTGCATGAGAACAGGCGCAACTGGTTTGCTGGCCTGCAGGCCGGCATTGGGGAGTATCTCGGCCATCAGACAGGCTATATCTTTGGTGAAACATCGTCTCATGAAAATATATTCAGCACGAGATTCGAGGCGTCCGATATCCGAATGGGAGTCGATTTCGCGCGCATGGCATGAACTTCAAACACGGCGAGCACGGTTCGTCGGCGCGCAAGATTTCACCCAAGCAGTTGTCGGGGCACACAAAGAAGACCGGGCAACCCGCGCCCTCGTTGTTTCTTTGCATGGGCTGATCGCTGCGCTAACATGAACGATATTTCAGTTTTCTTTTCATGGAGCATTCAATGATTCGGCCGCGCATTTGTCTCAGCATGATTGTGCGGAATGAGGCGCCTGTTATTCGTCGCTGTCTCGCCTCGGTCCTGCCACTGATCGATCATTGGGCTATTTGCGACACCGGATCGACGGACGGCACCCAGGATATCATAAGAAGCTTCTTCGAAGAGCATGCTGTGCCGGGTGAACTGCGCGAGAGCCCATGGCGCGATTTTGCTCATAATCGCAACGAGGCGCTCGAACTCGCGAGGCCTCACGGCGATTACGTATTGATTATCGATGCCGACGACGCGCTCGAACTGCCCCCCGGCTTTGCCCGGCCTGAATTGGCGGCTGATGGCTATACGTTCGATATTCATGACGTGAACATCGCGTATCGGCGCATCCAGATTGTGCGGAGTGCTCTTCCTTGGCGCTGGCGCGGCGTGCTCCACGAGTTTCTGCACTGCGATGCGCCGGCCTCCGAAGAGCATCTGCCGATCGTCATGCGCCGGAATCACGACGGCGCCCGGCGGCGCGATCCGTCCACCTATGCGCGTGATGCGTCAATTCTCGAGGCTGCGATTTTCGTCGAAGAAGATCCCTGGCTTCGGGCCCGCTATGTCTTTTATCACGCGCAGAGCCTCAGGGACATGGGTGAGCAGGAGCGCGCGATGATTGCCTATCTGATGCGTGCGGAGATGGGCTTCTGGCAGGAGGAAGTCTACTGGAGTCTTTACCAGGCGGCGCTCATGATGGAACGGCTCGGGCGCGACGAGGAGACGGTTCTCGCCGCATATCGCCGTGCGGCAGCGGCCGCGCCGCATCGGATCGAGGCGTTGTTTGCGGCCTCTCGCTACTGCTTCGCGAAGGGGCGTAACGAGGAGGGGTTCCGGATCGCGGAGAATGGGATCGGGAAGCCGGCCCCTGAGGGCGGCTTGTTCGTGGAGACGTGGATTCACGATTATGGCCTGCTCGATCAATACGCGGCGAACGGATACTGGGCAGGCCATTATCCCGAAAGTTTCAATGCAGCCCTTGAGGTTCTTGCATCAGGCAAGGTGCCCGCGCACGAGCTTCCGCGGCTGGCGCGCAATTTCAGGGCATTGCTCGACAAGGTCAGGCCCGCCTCCGCGCCGGATTATGGGCGCCTCGGGCAGGAAAGCTACCCTGACCAACACGCCCTCAAACCGGAACGCTTGTTGCGGAGCGGAACGACAACCGCGCCCCGCGTGCTGATTGCCATCCTTGCCAAGCAAAAGGAGGAATTCCTCCCGCTCTATCTCGACTGCATAGAAGCGCTCGATTACCCGAAGTCGTCGATTGTTCTGTATATTCGCACGAACAACAATACCGACCGGACCGAGGAGATCCTGCGCGAGTGGATTGCCCGGGTCGGCCATTCATATGCCGCCGTCGAGTTCGATCCATCGGATGTCGACGAAAGGGTCGAACAGTTCGGCGCGCACGAATGGAACGCGATCCGATTCCGCGTTCTCGGCCGCATCCGGAACGAGAGCCTCAGGAAGACGCGTGAACATGGCTGCGACTGGTATTTCGTCGCCGACATCGACAATTTCATCAGGCGCTGCACGCTGCGCGAACTTGTCGCCACGGGGTTGCCGATCGTCGCTCCGTTGCTGCGGGATGCCGAGCCATCGAGCTATTATTCGAACCTGCACGCGGAGATTGATGACAACGGCTATTTCCGGGACTGCGCGCAATATGAATTGATCATGTCGCGCCGCATCCAGGGGCTGATCGAAGTCCCCCTGGTTCATTGCACCTATGCCGTTCGAGCGGATGTCATCGAGCACCTGAACTACGACGACGGCAGCGGACGGTATGAATATGTCATCCTGTCAGATTCCGCGCGCAAGGCGTCGATACCGCAGTATTTCGATAACCGGCAGGTTTATGGCTACATCACCTTCAGCAAGAACCCCGACCAGTACGATGAAAATTCGGCGGCGCGTGCCGAGCGGAATATGCGGGCAGTCCGCAAATTCATGAGTGAGGATCGGCATGGCTGAAATAGGGACGGAATGAGCGCCGGCGCCGAGGTGCCCTCCGCAACTGGGCGACTGTCCTGAAAGGCAGTTCAAGCGGGGGCGTTTGTGGCCATATCAGGGCATTCGTTCAGAGAAAGGCGTGTTTTCAGCAGGTTGAACGAAAAACCGTTCGTCTCCATGCCGCAGTCCTGCCCGCTGGGGGGCATCGTGCTGACAAATCGCGGGTCCACTCTTCTGCTCATGGTTGAAGGAGAACAAGACCATGCGTAGCAACAAATCCATGATCCGCACCACCGCTGCCGCACTCGCGATTGGCCTCGGCCTCGCGGCATTCGGCGGCACCGCGCTGGCTGATCCGGGTTATCAAGCGCAGGGCGGCTGGCACCGCCAGGGTCAGCAGCAGGGGTGGCAACAGCCCCGGCGGCAGAACAACTGGCAGCGGCATGGCTGGCAGAACCGGGGGAATTACCAGCACAGCCGGTATCATGGTGGCTGGGGCAACAACGGCTGGCAGCATCAGCGCTGGGGCCACCCACACTATGACCGCGAGGGATACCATGTGATGGGGACGCAGGGCTATTACGCGCCGCCCGCCCTTTCGTTCAGCATCAATCTCCCGCTGGCGGGTGGCCAGTACGGGCATTGATCCCGGACCGGTCGGGGGCGATGGCGCCGACCCGCACACAGGCATGCGGGCCGGCGCTCAGGCTCTCGGGTGTCGCCCGTTTCCCCCTTGCTCCGGGCGCGGGCATGTTCCCCGCTTATTCGCGCGCCGCACGCGCCGATTGTCGGGGCGGGCGATTCGGGTCATCATCGGGCATGACGAGTCGTTTTCTCCCCATTTTCCGCCGCGGATACGAAGCGGGCGCACGCCGCCGGGCGGGCGCGGGCCTGCTGTTGCTGGCGATGAGCACAGCGCCTGGCTTTGCCGCGACGCCGCGGCTCTTGCCGGACCGCGATGCCAGCGCGATCTACCAGGTCAGCCAGCCGGGCAAGCCGGAGCAGACGTGGCGGATCCGCTTCGATGCCGCTGCCGGGCTGGTGCGGGCCACGAGCCTTTCCGGCACGCCGATGCCGATGACGGCGCTGCTCGACCTTCATTCGGGCCGGGCGCAGCTTGTGCTGCCGCAGATGCACGCGCTGGTGAACGTTCCCGGCCTGTCGGGTGCCATGGGACAGGTGATGGCGATGCGGGGCGCGCATTTCACCCCGCTCGGCACCGCGACGATCGCAGGCTATCGATGCACCCGCTACCTGGTGCTGCGGCGAAACGCCTCGGGCACGGCCTGCCTGACGCCGGACGGATTTGCCCTCGCGGCTTCCGGCAGCGACCCGCACGGGCGGGTGAGCGTGCAGGCGCTTTCGCTCCATATCGGCCCGCAGCCCGCGGGCGATTTCGAGCCGCCGATGGGTTATTCGGAGGTTACCCTCCCGCCGCAGATGTTGGCGAGCCTGCTGGGGCAATGAGGCATGAGGGGCTGATCCGGCGTATTTTGCGACTTCCTGCCAATTTTCATTTTCATAAAATATCGATCGATCATGTCAAAATACCGATTTTCAATTGCCGCCTGTGCCCGTTGGGAGTCGCGGTTCATAGTTGAGTGGCTAAACTATTATAGAATAATTGGGTTTGATCATGTTTTTTTGTATTGTAATGATGATGATCCTCGTGAGTTGTATGGCAAGGTTTTGCCATATGTGCTCGGCCCGGAACCGTTCGTCACCTTTCGGCATTATCCTTTGCAGGGCGAACAATTGCGGATGTACAGACATTTTCTGCAGAACGACCTGGAACTGACGGAATGGGCTGGTTTTTTCGATATCGATGAATTTCTCCGCCTGCCTCCGGGCAGGACGATTGCCGAGTTTGTCGATGGCATGGGCGAGCAGGTGGACTGCGTTCTATTCAATTGGGTCTTTTTTGGGCCGAACGGCCACAAGAATGAGCCCGGCGCACGCATTCTCGGCGATTATACATTCCGGCAAAAGGCGATTCATCCGCTGACCAAATATGTCGCCCGATCGGAAATTCTGGCTGGCTTAAAAGCGGATTCTCTATCGCAAGGAATTGCGTTCTGGCACTGCCCGATTGGCCATGTCGATGGTCGCGTACGTGCCGTGAATGTGATCGGCGAGGACATGTCGACCTATTATGACGGTTTTCCGCAAGCGTCCGCCGCTTTCGCCAATGATCAGCGCCGGAGCGCCGCGCTGCTCGAAACGGCGATCATACATCACTATGCGTTCCGGTCCGAGGCGGCATTCCTTGAGAGGGCGCGGCGAGGGCTTGGTGGTGCGTTCGGTGATCAAACGATCTGGAGCGATCTTGCGACCAGTGACGGGTTCGCGTCGTTCCTCGCCGGTCTTCATGAGGTCGAGGACCGCTCGCTCGCCGAATTCTGGCCGAATCAATTCGAAAGCGCCAAGGCCACGACGATCGCCGTGACCCATCATTCCGATCTCCCGGTCAGTCGGGGCAGGGTGGCAACGCAGAGTTCGATATCAACATGGTCGGAGGGGGGCTCGCCCGAAGCCGATGCGATCCGGGCGCTGAATGGCGTGATCGACGGCCGGGGCAAATTTCACACCGATCTCGAAGATACACCCTGGTGGCGGGTCGATCTCGGCGCGGTTCACGGCATCCGCGAGGTCAGGCTGTTCAATCGGATGGAGCTGCCCGGCATCGCCGCGCGGGCGAACCGGCTCGCCATCGATATCGGTTTCGATCCCGAGCATTTCATCGAGGTGTTCCGCCGTGAAAGCGACGAACCGTTTGGCGGCGTCGATGGCCACCCGCTGGTCTTCGCGCCCTCCATTCCCATCCCCGGCCGTTTCGTGCGGGTGCGCCTGATGGAGCGAAATTACCTGCACCTCGATCAGGTGGAGGTTTATGGCGAGGTGCTCGCCCAGTTCGGTTAAGTCCGGCGCGACAGCCTGATCATCGACCCGTCTTCCGCGTTTGGATGGCGAGTGCTGCCGCGCGGAAGGCGGACATTTCCCTGGGCAGGCCGGGAAACCGGGGGATGGCCCGGTCCCGCGTACGTCAGGTCGTGCTGCCCGAAATCAGGAATGTGGCTTTGCGATGCGCCCCTTGTC
>JAJZFF010000107.1 GCA_021805485.1 Pseudomonadota bacterium | reverse complement strand
TCGCCGTCATCGTCGGCATCGGCACAGGGCTCTTCTCGCAATTCACCCAGACCTACACGGGCGGCCAGCCGACTATCGAGCAGGCGCTGTCCGTCGTGCTGGCAGCGCTTGCCTTGCTCGGTCTCGGTATCTTCGGTCCAGGCATCGCCACGGGCCTCGTCTCCGGCGCGCCGCAACTGGGTGCGGGCGCCGCCGTCGGCACGGGCCTCGCCGTCGCCGGCACGGCGATGGCGGGCGCTGGCGCGCTGGGCCTCGCCGAAAGGGGAGCGATGGCAGCCGCCTCCGGGACAGCCGCCGCCGCCCGTGGCGGCGCGGCGATGGCAGGCGGCGCTTCGTCGGCCTACAGCTTGGCCTCGGCTGGCCGCTCTGGCGCGTCGAGCGTCGCGGCGGGGCTCGGCGGGGTCGGCCGCGCCGCTGCGTCGGCCGCGGGGGCGCCTGTGCGTCGCGCGGCTGCCCGCGCGGCTGGCGCAATGAGGGACAGTTTCTCGGCTGGCGCGCAATCGAGCTTCGCCATGACCGGCGGGTCATCGACCATGGGAACCGTGGGGGGCGCGGGAACAGCGGCCGATACCGGCGGCAGCGCATCCGATGCCTCCGCTCCACCGGCGTGGGCTCAGCGCCTGCGGCGAAACCAAGCCATGACGCACGGCGCCCAGGCAGCCGCGCAGGCGCTCAGGTCCGGCGACAGCCATGGCGGCGGCCATTCCGTCGATCTCTCGGGAGGAGAATAGGAGATGGCGCTCTTTCGCCGCGCATCGGTGCGCTACGGCCGCACGCCCGAACCGGAAACACCCTACCAACGCGCCGCCCAGGCCTGGGACGAGCGGATCGGCTCAGCCCGGGTGCAGGCGAGGAACTGGCGGCTGATGGCGTTCGGCTCGCTCGCGCTCTCGATGGGCCTCGCCGGAGGTCTCGTCTGGCAATCGACCCACGGCAATATCGTCCCCTGGGTGGTGCAGGTCGACAAGCTCGGCCAGGCGCAGGCGATCGCGCCCGCCACGGCGGACTACAGGCCGAACGATCCGGAGATCGCCTGGTATCTCGCCCATTTCATCGAGTTGGTCCGCTCGCTGCCGGCCGATCCGATCATCGTCCGGCAGAACTGGCTCCAGGCCTACGATTTCACCACGACCTCGGGCTCGCAGGCGCTCAACGACTACGCCCGCGCCAACGATCCCTTCGCCAAGCTCGGCAAGCAGCAGATCGCCGTCGACGTCTCGAGCGTGATCCGCGCCTCACCCTCCAGCTTCCGCGTCGAGTGGATCGAGCACCGTTACGAGGACGGCGCGCTCGCCGACACCTCCCGATGGACCGCGATCCTGACCATCGCGATCCAGCCGCCGACCTCCGCCGATGTGCTCCGCAAGAACCCGCTCGGCATCTACGTCACCGCCATCAACTGGTCGAAGGAGCTGGGACAATGACCCCGCCGATTTCCATGGAAGCCGGCGGTCCGGCTTCACGTCTTTCCGTCTCTCAACCGAACCAGAAGCGCGGCTTTGCGCCTTTCCGTAAATCCGGCTTCGCGGCTTTGCTGATGTGCGTCACAGCCCTCGGCGGCTGCGCGAACAAGTTCATCCCGCCCGACATCAACTACGACAACGCGGCGCCCGCGAAGCTCACCGTCGATCCGCCGCCGCCGGTCAAGATTGTCGAGCTGCCAAAGCCGTTGCCCCTGCCAGGCCAGTTAAAACCGCTCGCTGATGCGAAAGAGCCGCCGCAGGCCGCGAAACCCGAAACGCGAGTCGAGCGCGCCAACGCCGCGGCCCGCGTCCAACCGGCGCGCGACGGCTTCATCAACGCCGTGCAGGTCTATCCCTATTCGGCAGGCGCGCTCTATCAGGCCTACACGGCGCCCGGCGAGATCACCGACATCGCCTTGCAGGAGGGCGAGCAACTCGTCGGCACGGGGCCGGTCGCCGCCGGCGACACCGTGCGCTGGATCATCGGCGACACCGAAAGCGGGGCGGGCGCGACCAAGCGCATCCACATCCTGGTCAAGCCGACCCGGCCGGATCTCATGACCAACCTCGTCATCAACACCGATCGCCGGACCTATCTTCTGGAGCTGCGCTCGACCGAGAAGACGTACATGGCGTCGGTCTCCTGGCAGTATCCCGAGGACCAGCTCATCGCGCTGCGCCAGCAGAACCAGGCGGCCGAGGCGGCCGCGCCGATCGCCACCGGCGTCAATCTCGCCGCGATCAACTTCCGCTACACGATCGAAGGCGACAATCCGGCCTGGCGGCCACTGCGCGCCTTCGACGACGGCCAGAAGGTCTACATCGAGTTCCCGACCGGCATCCGTCAGGGCGAGATGCCGCCACTCTTCGTCATCGGCCCTGCCGGCGGCTCGGAGCTCGTCAATTACCGCGTCCACGGCAACTACTACATCGTCGATCGCCTGTTCGCTGCGGCCGAGCTGCGCCTCGGCGACAAGAACAGCGAGCGGCGCGTGCGCATCGTCCGCACCGACGGAGTAAGGAGCGCTCCATTCTCATGGATGCGAAGCTCCAGTGGAGCTTCGCAAGCGACGAACGCCCGTAGCGGAAGTGGAGGGCCAGCGTCATGACGGAGGAGCCGACGCCCCTCGCGCCGCCCGACCTGCGACTTCGGGGCGAGCGACCGCGCGTGACGCGCCTGTCGCGCAAGGTGCTGATCGCCCTTGGCGGGGCTTCGGCGCTCGCCGTCGCCGGCGCGCTCGGCTACGCGCTCCAGACCCGCAACAAGACCCAGACCGGCCAGGAGTTGCTCAGCATGCAGAATCGCCCCTCGGCCGAGGGGCTGGCGGGGCTACCCAAGGACTACACCGGCCTCCCGCGCCAGGTCCCGCCGCTGGGGCCGCCGCTGCCCGGCGATCTGGGCAAGCCGATCCTCAACGCCGGCGCAGCGCCGAACGCGGCCGCGCCAGCCGCCGGGCCGGACCCCCAGGCGCAGCGGCTCGCCCAGGAGACCGAGGCGGCGCGGGTCAGCCGCCTCTTCGCCCAGACCAACCAGCAGCCCCAGCCGGTCGGTCTGGCGGGGGCGACGGCTGTCGGCGCGCAAGGCGGCCCGACGCCCACGCCGCCGGTCGACGCCGGCGCCGCGCAGAAC
>JAJZFF010000281.1 GCA_021805485.1 Pseudomonadota bacterium | reverse complement strand
AATATTGCCTGCGGCGGCGGCAACCACCGCGTGGTCCTCGCCAAGAGCTTCGCGCAGCCCCCCAGCACGATCCAGCATGACGCGGCAATATTCCTCGATTGCCGGCTGCAGATCACCGGGACCGGTGCCTTCGATCGCCCTCACCAGCAAGCCGAACGCATCGGCTCGTTGCCGCATTCCTTCGATGTCAAGCGCCGGCCGGGTGTTGACCTCGACGCTCTCTATCCATAGTGCGTCGGGACCCGCGCACGCCAACGCCTCCGCGCGTATTTTTTCTCGGACGGCGCCAATGTCGCGGGTGAACGCCGCATGGGCCGCGGTGGCGCCGGTCAATACAATCCGAGCGGCGAGGAGGCGGCCGTCTGCGCCAGAAACGGCATCGAGCAATGCGGAACGGGCAAGCGCCATGGCCGCATTCTCGTCTGCGTCCTTGGGCAGGTCGACCGACACCACCCGCCACCGGACGGAGTCGAAGGTCAGCGGCTCGATCCGGCAGATTCGATCGTTTTTGACGGTGACGAGTGTAGCGCCCTTCGGGCCAGGCTCACCGATGTGGCGCCCCTGCAGGTTGCCCGGGAACACGATCCATGGGTCGGAGCAAAGCTCTTCGCGGGTATGGACGTGTCCAAGCGCCCAGTATTGGTAGCCATGACCGCGTAGTCCTTGCAACGTGCATGGGGCATACGGCTGATGCCCTGGTCGTCCCTCGACCGCCGTGTGCAGCAGACCGATGTTCAGACAGCCCGGCGTCGCCGGCGGGTAGCTGGCAGCGAGGTTGTCGGTCTCTGCGCGATCGCGGTAGCTCCGGCCATGAATGAGAACGTTGAAGGCCGGTAGCTCAACCGTTTCACATCGACCCGGCTTGAAGAGCTGGGCCGGCGGCGCGATCCGCAGGTGGTGCGTGATGACGCTCTCGGCGTCATGGTTGCCACGGATCGCGATGAATGGGATGTTGGCGCGGGCGAGGCGTCCGATCTGCGCGATTAGGAATTGGCCGGTGCGCCAGTCCCGCCAGTCACCGTCATAGAGGTCGCCTGCCGCAAGGACGAAGGCGACCTTTTCGTCGATGGCATAATCAACCAGATTGACCATCGCATCACGGGTGGCGTTCCTAATACGTTCCGTCGGGGCGTCCGGATCAGCTTCGAGGCCTCGCAGGGGGCTGTCGATGTGCAAATCAGCGCAATGGAGGAAGCGGAACGGTGCCACGCCTGTCATTGAAAGCCGGTCCGAGGCGATTCGCAAGGGAGCCGCATTTCCACGACTGGGTCGAGGTGGCGCGCGTGAATGCAGCACTTCTAAATGCGAGCGGCTCGCAGGTCCCGACTGAGTCTGATCCGCCACACCGGGCGCGCGATTGCACCCTCGCCGCCGATCGCCTCACACAATTCCCTTGCGGCGGCGCCGAATCGCTGATTCGACGTCGCTATGGGCCTGATCTCCACCCTGATCGGCGCCATGGGCGCCGTCTCGGCCTCCCTCCCCGACCCCCGCAAGGGGCCGTTGCGCGAGGGCGCCTACCGCATGGCCGACATCGTGCTGTCCGCCTTCTCCTTGTTCTTCATGGGCAGCCCCTCGTTCCTCGCCTACCAGCGCCGCCTCGAAGAAGGCCAGGGCCGCTCCAACTGCCAGACCCTGTTCGGCATTACCCGCATTCCCACCGACGCTACCAGCCGCCAGCGGCACGGACGGCGCCCCGCCGGAGGCATTCGACGGCCTGTTCCGCCAGACCCTGGATGCCGCCGGCCCGCTCACGTCCTTCCGTCGCCTCGACAACCGGGTGCTGATCGCGCTCGACGGCACCGAGCATTTCTGCTCGCGCAAGATCCACTGCCCGCGCTGCCTGCATCGCCGCCGCGCCGATGGCGGGGAGGAGTATTTCCACAGCTTCCTCGGCGCCAGCCTGGTCGCCCCCGGGCACGCCCAGGTGCTGCCGCTGGCGCCCGAGTTCATCACCCCCCAAGACGGGGCCGAGAAGCAGGACTGCGAGCGCAATGCCGCCAAGCGCTGGCTCGCCCGCCACGGCCCGGGGCTGGCCGATCTGCGTCCGGTCTATCTGGGCGACGATCTGTTCGCCTGCCAGCCGATCGTGGCCGCGATCGGGGCCGCCGGCGGCAGTTTCATTCTGACCTGCAAGCCGAGTTCGCATCAGACCGTCAGCGAATACCTGCACGGAGTGACGCCCGAGGAGCACCGCGAGACCACGGTGCAGCGTGGCAAGCGAACCACCACCCTCTACCGCTGGATGACCGCGGTGCCGCTGCGCGCCAGCGACGATGCGATCGCGGTGAACTGGTTCTCGGTCGAGACCCGCAACGCCGCCGGCAAGCGCACCTACGCCAACAGCTTCGTCACCGACCTGCCGGTCTCGGCCGCCAACGTCGCGGAGCTGGCCGCGTGCGGGCGGGCGCGGTGGAAAATCGAGAACGAGACGTTCAACGTGCTGAAATGCGGGGGCTACAACCTCGAACATAATTTCGGACACGGGAAGAAGACCTTGGCCAGCGTGCTGGTGGTGCTGAACCTGCTCGCCTTCGCCGCCCATACCGCCGCCCGGCTGGGATGCCTCGCCTGGGCCGAGGCAATGGCGGCGCGCAAGGCCAACTACCGGTTCTTCGAGCATCTGCGCACCATCACCGCCTATGTCGTGTTCCACGACCGGGAGCAGCTGCTGGGGTCAATCACCGATGCCGCCATCCGGCCACCGTGACCGCGGGAATGCACGAAACCGCTGGGAAAACCGACCGGAGAGAGGGGCAGACCAACAGAAACGTCAGGAAACCACGGATTTAGAATCGCTGGAGAGCTCGTGCATGAATGCCCGTCTGCCGCCGGAACCGCCCGCAAACCCGCGCCATGACAACGGGCGTTCCTGCACAAATGCAATCGCTTTCCAGGCGCGGCGGCGTGCGCCGGTGGCGACCCTCCTGGCCGAAGGACCCACGCCCCGGCGCCAGGGTCGCGCGGGCGAACCGCCGCCGCGCTGCCCGAGGCGGCAACGCCCCCGCGCCTCGTTAACCGGGCGTTAGTCTTTCTTGCGTAGTATAGCCCGCGTGAACCCCACCCAACCCGTTACCCCTCCTGAGCGCTTCGCCGACGTCA
>JAJZFF010000055.1 GCA_021805485.1 Pseudomonadota bacterium | reverse complement strand
GTGCCGGTCTATTCCACCCGGCCGGACACGCTGTTCGGCATGAGCTTCGTCGCCCTCGCGCCGGATCATCCGCTCGCCACAGCCATCGCGGCGACCAATCCCGATGCCGCCGCCTTCATCGCCGAGTGCCAGAGCGCCGGCACCTCCGAGGCCGCGATCGAGGCGGCCGAGAAGCGTGGCTTCGATACCGGGCTGCGTGTCGTCCACCCCTTCGATCCGTCGCGGACCCACCCGGTCTGGATCGCGAATTTCGTGCTGATGGACTATGGCACCGGGGCGATTTTCGGCTGCCCGGCGCATGACCAGCGCGACCTCGATTTCGCCCGCAAATACGGGTTGGATGTCACCGTCGTCGTCGCGCCGAAGGATGATCCCGGCATGGCGGTGGGCGATGTCGCCTTCACCGGCGATGGCGTGATCGTCAATTCCGGCTTTCTCGACGGTCTTGCCGTCGCGGCGGCGAAATCCCGCGCCATCGCCGAGCTTGAGGCGCGCGGCGCCGGCAAGGGCGTGGTCAACTGGCGCCTGCGCGACTGGGGCGTGTCGCGCCAGCGCGCCTGGGGCTGCCCGATCCCGATGATCCATTGCGAGGTCTGCGGCACCGTTCCCGTGCCGGAAAAGGACCTGCCGGTGCGGCTGCCGGACGACCTGCCGTTCGACCGGCCGGGCAACGCGCTCGACCATCACCCGAGCTGGAAGCACGTGGCCTGCCCGCAATGCGGCGCGGCCGCCCAGCGCGAGACCGACACGTTCGACACCTTCGTCGATTCCTCGTGGTATTTCGCCCGGTTCTGCGCCCCGCACGCGCCCGTGCCGGCGGACCCGGCGGCGACCTCGCACTGGATGCCGGTCGATCACTATATCGGCGGCATCGAGCACGCGATCCTGCACCTGCTGTACGCCCGCTTCTTCACCCGGGCGATGCACCGGCTCGGCCAGGTCGGCGTCGCCGAGCCCTTCGCCGGCCTGTTCACCCAGGGCATGCTCACGCACGAGAGCTACCGCACCGAGGACGGCAAGTGGCTCTACCCCGAGGAGGTGATCCGCCACGCCGATCACGCGACGACGCTGGATGGCCGCAAGGTGATCGTCGGGCCGATCGAGAAGATGTCGAAATCGAAGCGCAACACGGTCGATCCCTCGGCCGTGATCGCCCGCTTCGGCGCCGACACCGCGCGGTGGTTCGTGCTGTCGGACAATCCGCCGGAGCGCGACGTGGAATGGACCGAGGCGGGGGCGCAGGGCGCGTTCCGCTATGTCCAGCGGCTGTATCGTCTCGCCCGCAGCGTCGCCGCCGACCGGGCCGACGACGTGGCGCTGGAGCGCGCCGAGGGCGAGGCCCGCAAGCTGCGGCAGGCGACGCATCGCACCATCGCCGCGGTGACCGAGGCGATCGACGGTTTCGCCTTCAACGTCGCCATCGCCCGGCTCTACGAGCTGGCGAACGCCATCGCCGAGACCGAGGGGCGGGATGCGCCGGGGCTGCCGGCGGCGCGGCGGGAGGCGATGTCGGCGCTGATCCGCCTCGCCGCGCCGATCATCCCGCATGTCGCGGAAGAGGCGAACGCGCAGGTCTCGCCGGAGGCCGGGCTGGTCGTCAACCAGCCCTGGCCGGTCGCCGAGCCGGAGCTGCTCAAGCGCGATTCGGTGACGCTTGCGGTGCAGATCATGGGCAAGCTGCGCGGCACGATCGAGCTGCCGCCGGGGGCGGACGCCGAAACCGCCATCGCGGCGGCGATGGCCGAGCCGCGCATCGCGCAACTTCTGGAAGGGGCGACGATCGTCAAGCGCATCCACGTTCCCGACCGGATCGTGAACTTTGTCGTCCGTCCTTAAGATCCTGCCCCTCGCGGGCCTGCTCGCGCTCGCGGGGTGCGGGTTCCGCCCGCTTTATGGCGGCGGCCAGGCGGGAACCGCCGTCGTCTCGCAGCTCGACGAGATCGATGTCGGCCTGCTGCCGGACCGGCAGGGGCAGTTGCTGCGCCAGGCGCTCGAAGCCGAGTTGCAGCGCGCCGGCGCGCCGTCCTTCTATCGCTACCATCTCGCGGTCGACTATGGCTGGAACGTGCAGATCGTGGGCGTGCAGCCGGACAGCTCGAACACCCGAAACCGCTACATCGCCACCGCGCAATGGACGCTGACGCCCGAAGGCGACCGGAGCCGGATCATCGCCCGCGGCTCGACGCAGGCGATGGATGCGATCGACAACATCGACAACCAGAACTTCGCGGGCACCCTGGATCAGGGCGTGCTGCGCCATCGCTTCGCGAAGCGGCTCGCCCGGCAGATCACCCAGCAGCTCGCGGTCTATTTCCGCAATCACCCCGACCGGGGGTAGGCCGGTGAAGATCGACGCCCGCCACGTCGAGACATTCCTCGCCGATCCGGGCCGCGCGCGGTTCGTTCTCGTCTACGGACCCGATACCTCTCTGGTTTCCGAACGGGCGCGCCGCCTGGCGAAGCTGGTCGCGGGATCGCTCGACGATCCGTTCCGGCTCACCGAACTCGATGCCGACACCGCCGAGCGCCTGCCCGAGGAAGCCGGGGCGCAGGCCTTCGGCGGCGGCCGCCGGGTGGTGCTGCTGCGCGATGCCGGCGACCGGCAGGTGGCACCCGTCGAGGCCGCGCTGGAGGGGAAGGGCGATGCCCTCATCGTCGCCATCGGCGGTGATCTGCCGGGGCGGTCGAAACTCCGCGCCCTGGCGGAAAAACACGCGGAGGCGGCGGCCATCGCCTGCTACCTGCCGGATGGCGCGGCCCGCGGCCCGGCGCTCGAGGCGGCGCTGCGGGCGGCCGGCGTGGGCATCGGCCGCGAGGCGCTCGCCCTCGCCGCGAGCCGGCTCGGCGGCGAGACCGGGGCGCTGCGCGACGCGGCGGAACGGCTCGCCCTCTATGCCGGGCCGAACGGCGCGGTGGATATCGAGGCGGTCGAGGCGGTGCTCGATGATCAGGGCTCGGCCTCGATGCAGGATGCGATCGATGCCGCCCTGGCCGGCGACGTGAAGGCGGCGGACCACGCGATCGGGCTGGCGCTGGAGGAAGGTGCTGCGCCGGTCGCGGTGATCCGCGTGCTGCTCGGCGAACTCGCCGGGTTGCGGCTGAT
>JAJZFF010000488.1 GCA_021805485.1 Pseudomonadota bacterium | reverse complement strand
GCGGCATCGATCATCCCGCCGGTGAACAGCATCTCCAGCGCGGCCTTGCGCGGCACCGCGCGGGCGAGGGCGACGCTCGGCGTCGAGCAGAACAGGCCGAGATTGATGCCCGAAACCGCGAAGCGCGCGCTCGCCGCCGCCACCGCGAGGTCGCAGCTCGCGACGAGCTGGCAACCCGCCGCCGTCGCCACCCCCTGCACCCGCGCGATCACCGGCACCGGCAGCCGCTGCAAGCCGAGCATCACCCGGGTGCAGCGGGCGAAGAGGTCGCGATGCGCGTCCGCCTCCTCGCGCGCGATCATCTCCCGCAAATCGTGCCCGGCGCAGAAGGCGCGGCCATTCGCCGCCAGCACCACCACCCGCGCGCCCGCATCCGCCGCGATCTCGCCGATCGCCGCATCGAGCGCGGCGAGCAGCTCGTCGGACAGCGCGTTGAAGCTCGCCGGCCGGTTGAGCGTGAGCGTGACCACGCCCCGCGAATCCCGCCCGATCAGCAACGGCGCGGCCAGCGTGCCGGAACCATGCGTATCCATCTCTGCTCCTTGTCCGTGAATTCAGGTCGCCGCCGCCTGCGCCACCTTCTCGGCCAGCCGCGGCGGCGCTTCCGACAGATGCTCGAAACTGTGGACGAAACTGCCGAGCCCCGCGGTCTGCGACCGCAGCTCGACCGCCAGCCCGTGCAGTTCCGCCGCCGGCAGCAGCGCCTCGGTATCGTCCCAGCCAGGCCAGCCCGCGCGCTCGGCATAGCCCAGGATCTGGCCGCGCCGGCCGGTCAGCAGCCGCTGCACCCCGGCGGTGAAACCGTTCGGCGCGCTCACCGTGATCCGGTGGATCGGCTCCAGCAGCACCGGTTCGGCCTTCGCCAGGCCTTCCGCCATGCCCGCCCGCGTCGCCGAGCGGAACGCCATGTCGGAACTGTCCACCGCGTGGAACCCGCCATCGACCAGCGTCACCGCGATATCCACCACCGGATAGCCGAACGGCCCGCGGCGGGTCGCTTCCTCGGCGGCGTCGGCCACCGCCGCGATATACTGTTTCGGCACCGCACCGCCGACGATGCGGTCGTTGAAGGCGAACCCCTCGCCACGCCCGCGCGGCTCGATTTCCAGTTTCACATCGGCGAACTGGCCATGCCCGCCGGTCTGCCGCTTCAGCCGCGCGTGCTCGCGCACCGGCCGGCGGATCGTCTCGCGGAAGGGCACGCGCGGCCGCGCCGTCCGCACCGCGACGCCGGAGAGCCGCTCCAGCCGCTCCACCGCGCTGCCGACGTGAATTTCACCAAGCCCGGCGAGGCGCGTTTCGCCGGTTTCACCATCGCGCGTGAGCCGCAGCGCCGGGTCTTCCTCCAGCAGCTTTTCCAGCCCGCCGGCGAGCTTCACGTCGTCCTTCCGCTCCGCCGCGGCGATCGCGACCTCATGCAGCGGCGGCGGCGGCGCGGGGAACGCCAGTGCCGGCGCCGCCTCGCCCAGCGTGCCGCCGGTCGCCACCCCTTCGAGCCGGCCGAGTGCCACGACGTCGCCGGCCCCGGCCTCGGCCACGCGCTGCAATTCACCCTCGGCGAAGCGCATCATCCCGCCGATCCGCACGCCGCCATAGCTCGCCCCGTCGCGCAGCGCCCCGCGCCAGACCCGGGCGAAGGACAGCTTGCCCGCCGCCCCGCGCCAGCTCGTGCGGAACACCTGCGCCAAGGCCGGCCCTTCGGGTGCGATTCCATGCCGCGCCGCCGTCGCGCCCACATCCGGCGCGTCATGCCGCAACGCCTTCCACAGCCGCAGCACGCCATGCGCATGCTCGGCCACGCCGAACATGACCCCCGCCAGGCTGCGCGCCTCCATGTCCTTGCGGAAATGGCTGTAAAGCTCGGCGGGCGTGGGTGTCGCCCCTTCGATCACCTGTTCGAGCAGTTCGTCATCCCGGTCCGCGAGGCTGTCGATCAGCGCGTCATGCGCCGCCTGCTCGGTCTCGGCCACGGCCGCCGGCAGCCCGATCCGCTCGGACGCCGCATCCGGCCGGTAGCGGAACGCCCGTTCCGAGAGCAGGTCGACATAGCCGATGACCCGTTCGCCCTCGCTTATGGGCATCTGCCGCGGCACGAGCTGCACCGCGGTTTCCGCCTGCATCGCCGCCACCAGCGCCTCGGCCGGCGCGCTCAGCGCATCCACCTTGTTGACGAAGACGAGGAAAGGCACGCCGGAGTCCTCCAGCATGCGGAACACCGGCCGCAGCGCGATCGCCCGCGCCGGGTCGGGTTCGGCCACCACGACGGCGAGATCCGCCACCGCGAGCGCCGCCGCCGCCTCGTGCACGAACTCCACCGATCCGGGACAATCCAGCAACGCCCATCGCTCGCCGAGGAAATCGCAATGGGCCGGCCGCATCTCGTGGGAGGAACTTCGCTCGCGCCCGCCGCGCCTTGCCTCGCCACCGCCGGCCATCTCGACCAGCGCGGCGCTCAGCGTGCTCTTGCCGCTTCCCTGCGGACCAACCAGGGCGACGGCGCGCGGCCCGTGCGGGGCCGCTCCGTGGGCGGGGTCTTCCATGTCCTTGTCCTCCCGGCGCCGCCCACTATTCGCCCTTTTCGCCGGAATTCAAACCGGAATTTTTCTCCTCGCCATAGATATGCTCATAGAGTGCCGGATAATTCCGCTTCAGTCTGTTGGCCGCGTAACCGATCTGTTTCGAATCGGCCGGCTGGCGCAATTCCGCGTCGGTCGCCAGTTCCCACTCGCCGGGGCGCGACCGCGGATCGAGCCACCGCCATCTCGAAAACCCGCGCAGCCAGCGGAACAGCACGGCGACCATCGCCGCCATGACGATCATCTGCACGATCAGCCCGATGCGCGCGAACGGGCTCGGCGTGGCGAGCGCGATCGCCAGGGACGCCAGGAACGTCGCGCCATAGGCCGCATACGTCCCGAGCCGCAGCCAGCGGAACAGCGCCAGCATCCGCACCTTGCCGCGCCCCATCCCGCCCATGACGATGCGCATGGCCGCCACCGCGACAATGGCGAACGGCCAGACCACGTAGAGCATGAACGGCCCGACGAACCCGGCGCCCCAGATCAGCTGCGCGAGGAAGATCAGTATCAGCGCGGGCATGAAG
>JAJZFF010000379.1:2093-3104 GCA_021805485.1 Pseudomonadota bacterium | reverse complement strand
GCGACTTCGGCAGCGTGCGGGCCCTGCAAGGGGTGGATCTGGACATCGATGCCGGGCGGATGCTCGGCATCGTCGGCCATAACGGCGCGGGAAAATCCACGCTGATGCAGATCATCGCCGGCACCCTGCCGCCATCCTCCGGCGCGATCGCGGTGGCCGGCGCGCCCATCCCCGCCTATGGCGTCCGTGCCGCGCATGCGCTCGGCATACGTTGCGTGTTCCAGGAACTCTCGCTCTGCCCCAACCTCACCGTCTTCGAGAATGTCGGGATCATGCATCGGAGCCTGCGCGGCGCCGGCTGGCGCGGGCGCGCCCGGCACCTGATCCGCGCCTCGCTCGACGCGATCTTTCCCGGCCACGGAATCGACCCGGACCGCCAGGTCAGTTCGCTGTCGATCGGCGAGCGGCAGATGGTGGAAATCGCCCGCGCCTTCAGCGAGACCGAGGAGAAGGTCCGCCTCGTCATCCTCGACGAGGCGACGGCCTCGCTCGCCGGCCATGCCGCAACCCAGCTCCTCGACTTCACGCGCGCCGCCCGCGCCCGCGGCATCGCCTGCGTCTTCATCTCCCATCGCCTCGCCGAGATCCTGGCCTATGCCGACGATATCGTCGTGCTGCGCGATGGCGGCATCGTCGGCACGGCGCCCGCCTCCGGGCTCGACGAAGACCGGCTTGTCGCGATGATGGGCGAGGTGCGCGCTCCCGCCGGGCGCGACGCCGGCGGCGCGCGCAGCGCCGGCGTGCCGCGCGTCGAGGCCGCGGGGCAGGACGGCGAGTCGCTGCCGCTGCGCGTTCATGCCGGCGAAATCGTCGGTCTTGCCGGCCTCGCCGGTCATGGCCAGCGGGCGTTCCTGCACCGGGTCTTCGCCGCCGCCCGCCACCGCGAGCGCGGCCTCGCCGTCAATGGCAGCATCGCCCATGTCAGCGGCGACCGCGCCAGCGAGGGAATCTTTCCGCTCTGGTCGGTGATGCGCAACATCTCCGCCGGCGCGCTCGGCCGGCTCTCCCGCT
>JAJZFF010000379.1:0-2083 GCA_021805485.1 Pseudomonadota bacterium | reverse complement strand
CGGCAACCAGCAGAAGGTGCTGGTTGCCCGCGCGCTGGCCTCCGGGGCCGATATCCTCCTGCTCGACGATCCGACGCGCGGTGTCGATGTCGGCACCAAGCGCGAGCTTTACGCGCGGATGCGCGCGCACGCCGCCGGCGGCCATGCCATCCTCTGGTACACCACCGAGAACGCCGAGCTCGCCGAGTGCGACCGGGTCTATGTCTTCAGCCGCGGCCGGATCACCGACGCGATCGACCGCGACGCCTATTCGGAAGACCGGGTCATCCGTGCCTCCTTTGCCTCGGCGCCGCCCGGGGGCGGCTTCGCCCGTGCCGGCTGACCCGTCCGCGATGCCCGCCGGCCAACCCGCCCTCGCAGCCGCCCTGCCGCGCTTCAAGATCGCCCTGCCCGTCGCCGCCCTGGCCGCGATGTTCGGCATCATCTTCTGGATACGGCCGGCGATCTTCAGCTATTTCGGCATCGGCCTGCTGCTCGATCTCGCGATGCCGGCGGTCTTCGCCAGCATGGCGCAGATGTGCGTCATCGCCATCAATGACATCGATCTCGGCATCGGCCCGTTCATCTCGCTCACATCCTGTATCGCGGCGACGCTTCTGGTCCGCGCCCCCGCCGCCGGCCTCCTCGCTCTCGCCGCAGCGATCGGCGCCTACGCGCTGATGGGCGGGCTGATCCATGTTCGCCGGCTGCCCTCGATCGTGGTGACGCTGGGCGCCTCGTTCATCTGGCTCGGCTGCGCGCTGCTGCTGCTGCCCTCGCCCGGCGGCAGCGCGCCGTCCCTCATCGCCGGCTTCGTCAACCTCTCGCCGCCGCTGGTGCCGCTGCCGATCCTCGTGCTCGCCGGCGCCGCGCTCCTCGGCCATTTGCTGCTGATGCGAACCGCGCGCGGCGCCGTCCTGCGCGGCATCGGCGGCAATGCGAAGGCGGTCGAGCAGGCCGGCTGGTCGCTCGCCCGCGGGCGGATGCTGCTCTACGGCATCGCCGGGGCCTGCGGCGTGATCGCCGGCCTGCTGCTGGATGGCATCAACACCTCCGGCGACGCGACGGTGGGCGCGCAATACACGCTGACCTCGATCGCGGCGGTGATCGTCGGCGGCGGCGAGTTCGTGGGCGGCGACGTCTCGCCGGTCGGCACCGTCACCGGCACGCTGATCATGCTGCTCACAGGCTCGGTGCTGTCCTTCGTGAACATCTCGACGAGCTGGCAGCTCAGCGTGGAGGGCGGCATCCTGATCGTGGTGCTCGGCCTGCGCGCCCTGGCGCGGACGGCATAGGAGCGGCGGATGGGACAACGCTTCGCGAACGCTCCGCGCTGGATCTGGTCCTATCTCGCGGCGGCGGTCGTCTACCTCGCGATCGTGGTCATCGCCGCCGGCGCCGGCAGTTTCCAGACCTTCTCGATCGCGCTGCAATTCGCCACATTCTTCGTCATCGCCGGGCTCGGGCAGATGCTGGTGATCACCGCCGGCCCGGGCAATATCGACCTGTCGATCCCCGGCGTGATGACGCTCGCCGGCTATCTCGCGACCGGCGCGATGCACGGCAGCAATGCCGGGCTGCTTTCCGGCCTCGCCCTCGGCCTGCTCATCGGCCTCGGTGCCGGGCTTTTCAATCTGGCGCTGATCCGCCTGCTGCGCATCCCGCCGATGGTCGGCACGCTCGCCTCCGGCTTCATCTACCAGTCTGCCGCCATCGCCTATTCCAGCCACGCGGTGACGCAGCCCTCGCCGCTGCTCGCGGCGTTCACGTCCGGCCGCGTGCTGGGCGTCTCCGCGATGACGGTGCTGTTCATCCTGCTCACCGCCGCCTGCGCGGTCGGGCTCCAGCGCACGCGGGCGGGTCGGGCGGTGCTCGCTCTCGGGCAGAACCGCCGGGCGGCCTCGCTCGCCGGCTTTCGGGTTGGAGGTGCGCTCTCGCTGGTCTATCTCGCCTCCGGCCTGCTCGCCGCCATCGCCGGCATCCTGCTCGCCGCCTATTCCGGCGGCGCCTCGCTCGACATGGCGCGCGAATATCTCCTGATGTCGATCGCCGTTGTCGTGATCGGCGGCACCTCGATCGCCGGCGGCGACCCCGCCCCGCCCGG
>JAJZFF010000075.1 GCA_021805485.1 Pseudomonadota bacterium | reverse complement strand
GGTGCGGCCGGTGAGGTCGAGCGTGCGCGGGGCGCGGGCGGCGATGGCGGCGGCGAGCGGGGCTTCGGACGCGGTGCCGAGGACGACGCAGGGCGCATCGAGCCCGGCGGCGAGGGCGCCGAAGTTTTCCGCCGGCCAGCGCTTCTCCGGCCGGTGCGGGGCGGCGCCGGGGATCAGCGCGACGAAGCGCTCCGGCAGGGGGATGGGCGGGGCGGCGAGCGTCCAGGACAGGTCGGGGAGGGGGAGCGGCAGGGGGATGCCAGCGGCTTCGAGCTGGCCTTCGATCCGTTCGCGGGTGTGGGTGCGGTCGCGCGCGGGGTCGGCGTGTGGGAAGGCGCAGCCAGGGGCGATGCCGGACCAGGGCGGACGTCCGGCGAGGCGGAAATAGCGGCTGGAGCGGCCGGAGGTCTGCAGGTCGTAGACCATCGCGAAGCCGCCGAGGGCGCGGCGCAGGCGGCGCAGGCCGGCGAGGTCGAGCGGGCCGGGTTTCGGGTCGATCATCACGCGGTCGAACCAGGGGGCGGCTTCGAGCCAGGCGGCGAAGGGTTTCGTGGTCAGGAGCGAAATCTCGGCGGCGGGATGGGCGGCGCGGATGGCGGCGAAGGCGGGGAAGCTGAGGACGATGTCGCCCAGCGCGCCGTGGCGGATGACGAGGATGCGCGGCGTCGATGTCATCCCAGCAGCTCGTCGTAGACGGCGAGATTGCCGTTCTGCATCGCGGCGATCGAGTAGAATTCGGCGACATAGGCGCGGGCGGCCTCGCCCATCGCGAGGCGGGATTCGGGCGGCAGGTCGAGCGCGGCGTCGAGGGCGGCGGCGAGGTCGGCGGGGTCGCCGGGTTTGGTGCGCCAGCCGGTTTCGCCGTGGCGGATGGTTTCGCGGGCGGCGCCGTGATCGGTGGCGATGGCGATCCGCCGCATCGCCTGGGCCTCGACGATGGTGCGGCCGAAGGCTTCGGGGTCGGTCGAGGCGTTCACCACGATGTCCGCCAGCTTGTAGGCGGCGGGCATGTCCGCGCAGTCGCCGGCGAAGACGACGCGGGGGATTAGATCGAGCCGGCGGATCGTCTCGACCAGGGAGCGGCGATAGGCCTCGCGCCCCTGGGCGGCGCCGACGAGGAGGAGGATCGGGTCGCGGTGGCGCATGCGGGCGAGCGCCTCGATGGCGACGCGCTGGCCCTTCCAGCCTGTGAGCCGGGCGGGGAGCATGATCACCGGCGCGCCGTCGGGCAGGGGCCAGGCGCGGGCGAGGGCCTCCATCCGCCGGCCGCCCACGGCGTCGGGGTCGAATTTCGCGCAGTCCACCCCGCCGGGGACGATGCGCAGGCGGTCCGCCCCGACGCCGTGGCGGGCGCGGACGAGATCGGCGATGAAGCCGGAGATCGCGATCACCCGGTCGCCCGAGGCCATCACCGCGTTGTAGCGCGCCTTGAGCGGGCCGCGCTGGCCATAGGCGCCGTGATAGGTGGTGACGAAGGGCACGCCGCAGCGGCGGGCGGCGAGGCGGGCGGCGATGGCCGGGGCGCGGGAATGGGCGTGGACGAGGGAGATCCGCTCGGCGCGGATCAGCCGGGCGAGGCGGCGCGCGGCGGCGAGGATCTTCAGCGGGTTGCGGGATTCGAGGTCGATCTCGACATGCCGTCCGCCGGCGCGCTCGACCGCGCGGACCAGGCGGCCCGGTTGGCTGGCGACGAAGGCGCGGGCGCCGGTGCGGGCGACGGCCTCGGTCAGCTCGACCACCACCTGCTCCACGCCCCCGGTTTCCAGACGCGGCAGAACCTGTAGAATCGCATAATCCGAGGGATGGCGCATGGCGGACCTTTCGTGCGCCGCGCCGATACCATGCGCGGGCAGCGAAGGGGAGGGCCGGATGGACGAGAGCGTGGCGCGGATCGGGGCGAACGGGACCAGCCTCGCCTGTGCCCTTCTGCGCGGCGCGGGGCCCGTGGTGGTGTTCCTGCCCGGCTTCGCCTCGGACATGCAGGGGACCAAGGCGCTGTTCCTGCGCGACGAATGCGCGGCACGCGGGCGGGCGATGCTGCGGCTCGACTATTCCGGGCACGGGCAGTCGGGCGGGCGGTTCGAGGAGGGGACGATCGGGCGCTGGGCCGACGATGCCGCAGAGGTGATCGCCGCCATGGTGCCGGAGCAAAAGCTCGTGCTGGTCGGATCGTCGATGGGCGGGTGGATCGGGCTGCTGCTGGCGCGGCGGCTCGGGGCGCGGCTGGCGGGGTTCGTCGGCATCGCCGCGGCACCCGATTTCACCGCCGAGCTGATGGAGCCCGCCTTCGATGACGCGGCGCGGGCGGCGCTGGCGCGGGATGGCATCTTGCACCTGCCCAATCCCTATGGCGCGCCGACGCCGGTGACCGCGGCGTTGCTGGAGGATGGGCGGCGGAACCTCGTGCTCGGCGGGCCGATTCCGATCGATGCGCCGGTGCGGCTGATCCAGGGGCAGCGCGACGCCGAGGTGCCGTGGCGGACGGCGCTGCGGATCGCCGAGGCGGTAACGGGCGAGGATGTGCGGGTGACGCTGGTCAAGGACGGGGAGCACCGGCTGTCGCGCCCGCAGGACCTCGCGCTGATCGGCGCGGAGGTGTTTTCGCTCCGAGCCGGCGCGGCGTCATAACCGGCGCGCATTGCCCCCCTGCGCAGGGGGGGTAAAATTTCATCGAAGAACCTTGAAAAACCCCTTGCAAGTCCAGAGGTTTTTCCGCATATCGCGCGCTCTTGGCCCCGGGGGGCGCGGCGCGGTGCCGCGTTCTACAGGCTGTCACTGGTTGAGGGGGTTCGCGATGAACGCACTTGCCCGACTGGGGATGGTCTCGGAAATTCCGAGCGAAAACCAGACTGTTGCTCAGGACGCGACCGATGAGGTCGCCGTGCCGAAGGATTATTTCGTCGAGCGTGACGGCGTGAAATTCGCCGGGACGCATCTGCTCGTGGATTTGTGGGGGGCCGAGAAGCTCGACAGTCCCGAGCTGATCGACGAGACGCTGCGCGAGGGCGCGCTCGCCGCCGGGGCGACGATCCTGCACAGCCATTTCCACCATTTCACGCCGAATGGCGGCGTGTCCGGCGTGGTGGTGCTGGCCGAGAGCCATATCT
>JAJZFF010000334.1 GCA_021805485.1 Pseudomonadota bacterium | reverse complement strand
GGATCGCCCCGGCGCCATAGCCGGACCAGTAATTGGCGGTGACGAGCCGGGTCGAGAGCCCGCCGGCATCGCGGAAGAAGGCGAAGTTGGTGGCGAAATTGAGCCGGTCGAGATAGCGCGCCGGGTTGGTCAGCATCGCCGCGGGCAGTCGCGCCGCATCCAGCGTCGCCAGCTCGGTGCCCGCCGCCAGCAGGGGCGCCAGACGCGCGGCCAGGCGCGCCGCGTCGAAGGCGGCGATGAGCACGCTCGGCGCGCGCGTCGCCGCCAGTTCGGTGAGCGGGCGGGTGACGCAGCCGGCCCGCGGCAGTCCGATCGCGCGCACGTCCTGCACGAAGACATCGGCGAGCGGCGGCAGGCCCGGCGCCAGCGCGGCCAGCGCCGGCGCGATGCCGTCCACGTCCACCACCGCGACCGGCCCGCGCGCGGCCAGGCGCGCCGCCAGCGCCGCCAGCGCCTCGGCGGCCAGCGGATGGGCGAGCGCCTTGTAGAGCACGTTGCCGCCCTGCTTCTGGTCGAACGTCTCGATCGGCAGCATCACGCCCCCCTCAGATGCCGAACCGCCGGCGCAGCTCGCGCGCTGCCGCCGGGGTATCATCGATCGCCGCAACCGGCCAGAGATCGAGCCGTCCGCTGAACCAGCGCACCCGCTGCTCGTCGAGCAGGCCCTGGATGAACAGGCGCTGGCGCCGCGAGCGCCCCGGCAGGGGGGCGATCAGCACCGGTGCGCGGGTGGCCACCGCCTCGGAGATCATCGAGACGCTGTCCATGGTGGCAATGATGGCGTCGGCGTGGGCGAGCAGGCCGAAATACGGGTTCTCGCCGCTGCCGTCCCAGATCATCGCCCCGCGCGGCGCCAGCGTCTCGCGCAGCACGGCCACCGCCTCCGGCGCGGTGCGCCGCGAGGGCGTGAGCGCGAGGCCGACCCGGTCGCGGTCCATCATTTCGGCGAGCGACGCGGCGAGGCCCCGGGCGACGCGCGCATCGAGCCGGTAGCGCCCGTTGCTGCCGCCGACCAGCACGGCGACCAGCGGGCGCGGCAGGGCGGCAAAGGCGCCGGCCCAGCGCGCCGCCGCCTCGGCCAGGCGCGCCGGCGTGACCCGGTGCAGGGCGGTGCGGGTGACGACGATATTGGCGCCGTCCAGCTCGTCATGGCGAGCGGCGAAGATCACATCGAAGCGGCGCGGGTCCATGCGCGGATGCTGGATCTGCGCCACCGCCCGCCCCCGCCGCCGCAGCGCCGCGCCCACCGCCGCGCCAACGCCACCGCAGCCGATGATCAGCTCGGGCAGCGGTGGCGCGAGGACATCGGCGGACACCGCCGCCAGCGGCGCCGGCCAGACCCGGGCCGGCAGCCAACGCCAGGGCAGACGCGGTTGCAGCGGCCGCAAGCCGACTGCGAGATCGGCCGCCTCGGCCAGGCCCAGCGCCTGTGCCTGCAGGCCGGCATAGGGCTCGCTGAGAATCCATGCGTGCGGTGGAGAGGGCGGGGCTGCGTCCATGCGCGGGCTTTTCCGCCCCCTGCCCGGCCGGGTCAATGCTGCCCCTTGACGCCGGCACCGGCATGCGCCATCTCGACGAAACAGGACCGTTGCGGTCCCCTTATCCCCCGACCCCGCTGGGAAATACCCGGCGCGGATCACGTGTCTGTTGCTCGAACCGGCGCAGGAGGCTGGCGCGCACGCTCATGCTGAGGCTGTCGAAACTCACCGATTACGCCGTCGTCGTGATGGTGCGGCTGAGCCGGGGGGAAGCGGTGCAGACCTCGCCGTGCATCGCCGCCGCCACCGGCGTGCCCGAACCGACCGTGGCCAAGGTTCTGAAAATCCTCTCCGCCGCCGGTCTCGTCGCCTCCCACCGCGGGGCCCGCGGCGGCTACCGGCTGGTCCGTCCGCTCGACGCGGTGCCGATCGCCGACATCATCGCCGCCATCGACGGACCGATCGCGCTCACCGCCTGCGTCGATGGCGGGACCAGTTGCGAGGCCCAGGGGCTTTGCCCGATGCGCGGGCGCTGGGACCCGGTGAACCGGGCCATCGAGGCCGCGCTCGCCGGCATCACCCTCGCCGACATGGCCGATCCGGGCCTGACCTTCGCCGCTCCCGCCGAGGCCGCGGCGCTGGGTCCACGGGCGCTGCCGCTGTCCGCACTCCACGTCGCCGAATAGGCGCCGCTCCGCGCCGTCACGAAGGGTCCGCCATGCAAGCCGTCGCCGAAACCGCCAATCCCGTGCAGGCTCTCACGCAGTCCGGCTACAAATGGGGTTTCGCCACCGAGATCGAGACCGAACTGGCGCCCAAGGGTCTCAACCCCGACATCATCCGGCTCATCTCGGCCCGCAAGGGCGAGCCCGACTGGCTGCTCGAATGGCGGCTCAAGGCCTACGCGGCGTGGCTGACGATGACGGAGCCACACTGGGCGATGCTCGCCTACCCGCCGATCGACTACCAGGACCTGCACTACTACGCCGCGCCGAAGCGCAAGCCCGGGCCGCAGAGCCTCGACGAGGTCGATCCCGAGCTGCTGCGCACCTATGAGAAGCTCGGCATCCCGTTGCGCGAACGCGCCATCCTCGCCGGCGTCGCGCCGGAGGAGGGAACCCGCCAGGTCGCGGTCGATGCGGTGTTCGACAGCGTCTCGGTGGCGACCACGTTCCGCGAGACGCTGGCCAAGTCGGGCGTCATCTTCTGCCCGATCAGCGAAGCGGTGCGCGAGCACCCCGAGCTCGTGCGGCGCTATCTCGGCAGCGTCGTGCCGACGGGCGACAATTACTTCGCGGCGCTGAATTCGGCCGTGTTCACGGACGGAAGCTTCGTGTTCGTGCCAAAGGGCGTGCGCTGCCCGATGGAGCTCTCGACCTATTTCCGCATCAACGCGCGCAACACCGGACAGTTCGAGCGGACGCTGATCATCGCCGAGGATGGCGCGCAGGTGAGCTATCTCGAAGGCTGCACCGCTCCGCAGCGCGACGAGAACCAGCTCCACGCCGCCGTGGTCGAGCTGGTCGCGCTCAACGAGGCGCAGATCAAATATTCCACCGTGCAGAACTGGTATCCCGGCGACGCCGAGGGCCGCGGCGGAATCTACAATTTCGTCACCAAGCGCGGCGCCTGC
>JAJZFF010000270.1 GCA_021805485.1 Pseudomonadota bacterium | reverse complement strand
CGACCTCCAGCGCGGCGAGGGTGGCGAGGTAGTTCACCACCACCGCCACCTCTTCCGCCGCCAGGTTGTTCATCCGGTATTCAAGCGTGCCGTAGGCCTGGAAGAACCGCCAGGACTGGAATCCCGCCGCCCCGGCGCCATAGGCCGGATAGCCGCAGAACCGCCGCACATCGACCTTCTGCGCCTCGCTCAGCGTGCCGGGCGCGCTCGAAACACTGCCCGACATGTCAGTAGACCGAGCCGTCGCCGCGGGTGAAATAGACCGTGCCGGCGCCCGAGGCGAGCACGGCGCTCGCCTCGCTCACCAGCCGCCCGGAATCGATCAGCATGCGCCCGCCCGGCGGCACCGGCGTATCCGCCGCACTCGCCGGGCTCATCCCCGCGGTGCCCAGCCGCACGAACGCGACGGACGCCGCGGCGTTGTAGACGAGCAGGCTCGACCCGCCGCCGGAAAGCGCGGTCGACGCCGCGCTGGTCGAGGCGGCGACGGACGCGGTGCCCGATGGCCTGAAGGGAAGCGAGGACCCGATTGACATGTTCGCCCCCTCCTCAGCCGATATGCTCGATCATCACCGCGCGCTTGAAGTTGGAATTGGTCGCGGTCGGGATGGTGTTCGGCGTCGTCGTGGTGTCGGACGGCGCGCAGAACCCGCCGATCCAGTACCAGGACTGGGCGATGATCTGCTGCAGCCGGTCGATCGGCTCGCGCGTGACCATGGCGACACCGTCGATGATGTGCACCAGCGCATCCTTCGGCGCGACGTCGTCCGCGCCGATGCCGGCGAAATCCGCCTCGATCAGCGCGCCCTTGCCGCAGACGATCGGCCGGCGGATGTACAGCCCCGCCAGTGTGGGATGCGACTGCACATAGGCCTCGGTGGTGGTGATGAAGCGCAGGCCGAGGAAGTCGTTGACCATGCCCTGGCGGAACACCGCGTTGCTCGACGTCGCGCCCTGGAACAGCTGCCGGAAATCCGGATCGGCGAAGAGCTGCCGGGCCGAGACCGGATCGAGATAGCAGTTGTAGACACCGTCGATTTCCGGCACCGCGTTCTGCCGCAGCGTCGCCACCGCATCGAGCAGGGCGGACATGGTCAGCGTGTCGGTCGCCTGCAGCGCGCTGGTCGTCCCGGCCCCCTGCGGCCGGACGATGGCACTCGCCGTCGCGGCGCGCACCGCATTGCCGACGGTGCCGTCAGATACGCTGACGTCGTTGGAAAAGGTCAGGGTTCCCGAAATCCCGCCCGGCGCCGACGATGCGTTGTTGACATCCGGCGTCACGCCAATGAGCAGATACGTATTCGAACCAACCGTTACCGTCAGCGGATAGCTGGCCGAAACCGCCGTCTGCACGCCGTTGACGAAAACGGTGGTGAAACCGCGAATATCATCGACCTCGATGCTCGGCGCCGCGCTCGCCAGCGTGGCGCTCACGCGTGTGTTGCCGCCGAAATAGGGGGCGAACAACGCGTTGCGTGCCAGCTCGTCAAGGCTGCGCGCCGCCTGCTCGCCATTGGTCGCGGCATTCTGCAGGAACTGCGAGGCGATGCCGACGCGGCTGGTCACCATGTTCAGATCCTGCGTCGCCGCGTAGAAATTCAGCGTCACGGTATACTGCTCGACACCCCAGCCCTGCGGCGTCAGCCCGTTATCGAGATTGGTGTTGGTCGCGGCGGCCAGCGGCGTGGTGACCGAGGGCTTCAGCCCGGCGCGGGTCTTGGTCAGCGTCTCGCCGATGCCGACGGCGAAGCTCTCGCGATCCGCCACCATCCGGTAGCCGAGCCGCGAGCGCAGCGCCTGCTCGAATTCGCGCTCGAGGAAGCCCTGCTGGATGATCGGCTGCAGCGAGGCGGGAAAATTCGAAATACCCATGTCGTGTTCCTTCTGGATGACGCAATTCGCCGCACCCCGTCGCGCGGGGCACGGTTGTCTGACAACGCGTTAATTTGTTGAAAGCGGCCGGCGGCCGGCTCAGCCCCCGGCGCGCCGAAGCAGTTCGGCACGCGCCGCGCGCCACTCGGCCTCGCTCAGCTCGGTCGCATGGCGCGCCCGCGGCGGCTCCGCCCGCGGCACCGACGCCGTGGATGACGATGACGGCGCGCCGAACAGCCAGGGCTTGTCCCGCTTCAGCTGCGCCATCAGCGCCGCCGCGTCCGGCGCCGTGCCGTCCTCGGCCGGCGTCATCGCCGCCGGGTCGATCAGTCTCAGCCCGTCAAGATCGATCATGCCGGCCCTGACCGCCTCGATCCTGAGTTCGGCCCGCCGCAGCCGCTCGGCGTGTTCGCGCCGCAGCGCCTCCATCGCCTGCTCGGCCGCCATCGCCCTGGCCTGCCAGTCCTCAGGCGCCGCCTGCGGCTCGTCCGGCAGCCCCTCGTGCTCCGCGAATTCGTCGCTCATGCCCCGTTCCGTTCCAGTTGGTCCCCCTCGTCGGCGATGCGCGCGAGTTCCGCCGCCGCATCCCCGATCACATGACTGGCGGCGAGACTCTTCACCGCCGTCTCGCGCGAGAGCTGGCCCGCATTGACCAGCGTCGCGATCGCCTGCGCCTCCTTCAGCCGGTCATCGGCCGAGGCGGCATACCAGCGCGGCCAGCGCAGGCTCAGCCGCAGGTCGGGATCGACCCGCGGCACCGTCCGGCCCATCACCTTCACGTCGAACCGCGCCGCCGCCCGCAGCGCCATCCGCAGCAGCGGCAGCAACCCGCCCTCGCCATAGGCAATCCGCAGATTGTCGGCGAGCCAGATCAACCCCTGGTTCATCAGCTCCAGCGCCCGGCCCGATTGCGGCGCCGCCAGCCGGTCGGCGCTGGCGCGGTTGCCATGCACGCTCTCCAGCGCGAACTCGCGCAGCGTCCGCACGTAGTCGATCACCGCGGCCGAGGCGGTGCCGCCAATCTCCAGCAGCTTGGCATCGCCCTTTTCCGAGACGATCAGCGCATTCCCCGCGCCCTTGACCATCTCGCGGTCGGTCGTCGCCGGCTCCTTGATCAGCAGCGTCGGATCGGAGGCATATTTCAGCCCGCGCCCCACCTGCGACAGCTGGTAATCGATCTCGATCGATGTCTCGATCGCCGCGCGAAAGCTACAGGCGCCATCGGCGCCCTCGCC
The DNA here is from genome assembly GCA_021805485.1 of Pseudomonadota bacterium. The sequence continues at coordinate 10 of JAJZFF010000270.1, read as the reverse complement.
GCCCGGCAGG
>JAJZFF010000416.1 GCA_021805485.1 Pseudomonadota bacterium | reverse complement strand
CGAACTGTCCACCGAGTGGAACGTGCCGTCGACGAGGGTGACGGCGACATCGACCACGACATGGCCGAACGGGCCCGATTTCAGCGCCGCCTCGGCGGCCTCGGCGACGGCGGGGATGTATTGGCGCGGGATCGCGCCGCCGACGATCTTGTCGCGGAAGACGAAGCCCTCGCCCCTGGCCAGCGGTTCGATCTCGATCTTGACGTCGGCGAACTGGCCGTGGCCGCCGGTCTGGCGCTTCAGCCGCGCATGCTGCTGCACGGCGCGGCGGATGGTCTCGCGGAAGGGCACCCGCGGCCGCCGGCTGACGATGCGGACATTGAACACCGCCGCCAGCCGCTCGATCGCCGCGCCGAGATGCATCTCGCCCTGGCCGGCGAGCAGCGTCTCCCCGGTATCGGGCTGATGCTCGATCGACAGCGACGGGTCCTCCTCGATCAGCCGCTGCAGCGCGCCGGAGAGCCGGACATCGTCCTTGCGGTCCTCGGTGGCGATGGCGAGCGCGTGCACCGGCGCCGGCGGAGTGGGAAACGGCAGGTCCGCCCCGGCATCGGCCTCGCCGAGCACCGCCGCGGTCGCCACTCCCTCCAGCCGCGCCAGGGCGACGAGATCCCCGCTCGCCGCCTGCGCCACCTTCGCCGGTTCGCCGCCGACGGTGCGGAAGATGCCGCCGATGCGCACGGCGCCGAAGCTGGTGCCGTCCCGCAGCGGCCCGCGCCAGACCCGGGCGAGCGAAAGCTTGCCGCCCTGGCTGGCATATTGCGACTTGAACACCTGCGCCAGCGGCGCTCCCTCGGTGCCGATGCCGTGGCGCGCGGCGGTGACATCCGGCGCCGGCACGTCGTGGCGCAGCGCCTTCCACAGCCGCCGCACCCCCTCCTGGCGCTCGGCGGCGCCAAACAGCACCTCGACGATGCGGCCCGCGGCCTGGTCCTTCTGCAGCTGGGCGAAAATCTCCGCCGGCGTCGGGGTCACGTCCTCGAGGATTTTTTCCAGCAGGGCGTCATCGTGATCGGCGAGGATCTCCAGCAGGCCGCTCAGCGCCTCCTTCTCCCGCTCGCCGACCGAGGCCGGCATCTGCATCAGTTCGGAGGCCTGGCCGGGACGGTAGCGATAGGCCCGCTCGCTCGCGACATCGACATAGCCGGTGACCGCCTCACCGTCGCGGATCGGCACCTGGCGCAGCACCAGCGGCCGGCGCGAATAGGCCTGCAGCGCACCCAGCGTGTCGCGGATGCGGCCGGTGAAACCGTCGATGCGGTTGATGAAGAGGATGTGCGGCACGTCCTGGTCGTCCAGCGTCTTCAGCAGCGCCGCGACGGTGGCGGCACGCTCGGGCGCGGGGTCGCAGACGACCACGACCAGGTCCGCCGCCGCCACCGCGCACTGCGCCTCGTAGGCGAATTCCACCGACCCGGGCGCGTCGAGCAGCGACCAGGGGTCGCCAAGGAAGCTGCAATGGCCGATGCGCAGCGCGGTGGTCATGGTGCGCGGACGGGCGGGCCGCTTCGTCGGCGTATCGGCGGCGGCGAGCAGGGCGTCGAACAGGGTCGACTTGCCGCTGCCATAGGGTCCGACCAGAGCAACCGAGCGCGGCTGTGGCATGGACGCGGGCATGGCGGCGTTTCCCTTCCGGTTCCCGGGATCTCGTTCGACCCGTTCTGTCGTTCGACCGGGCACCGGCCCGATCCAGTTACGATCTAAGCAGGAATCGGCAAGCCGCGCCAAGGCTGGCGAGGGGGGCGCTACTCGGTCTGCGCCTCGGTCAGGCGCTGCTCGGCCAGCTTGCGCCAGGGGGCGTCTGCCGGGGCCTGGGCGAGGGCCTGGCGGAACAGGCTGGCGGCCTCGGGGACGACGCGGCCGGCGCTGCGGGCGAGGGCTTCCGCGGTCATCGCCGCCAGCGTCGGGTCGAAGCCGGCGGCGAGCGCGTGGCGCCAGGCATCGGCGGCGGCGGCCATGTCGCCGCGCGCATTCTCGGCGTTGCCGAGCAGGATATAGCCCTCACGCGCGCGCGGCGAATGCGGGTCGAGGCCGGCGAGCCTGGCGCGCAGCTGGTCGATCAGCGCGCCCTCCTGCCGCGCCACGGCCAGGCGCTCGGCGAGCGGCGCGCCGGGCATCTGCGGCGAGCCGCCGACCCAGTAGAGCGCGACGGCGGCCAGCGGCACCAGCACCAGCGCCGCCAGCACGGGGCTGCGGCCCGCGGCGGACGCGGCGTCGCGCTCGGTGGTTTCGGCGGCGGCGAGCAGGCGGCGCTCGACCTCCAGCACCGCGGCGGCGTGCTCCGCCGGCGCGATGCGGCCCTCGGCGCGGTCGCGCTCGAGCTCGGCGAGCTGCGCCCGGTAGAGCGCCATCGCCGCGCCGCGCCGCCCGCGCAGTGCGGCGGCCCGCCGCAGGGTCAGGCCCAGCGGCGCCAGCGCCACCACGGCCAGTGCGGCGATCGCCAGCCAGATCATGGCGCGCGCGTCAGGCTGGCCAGCCGCGTCCGCTCCGCCTCGGAGAGCGGCGCCGGCGGCGCGGCGCGGCGGCGGAAGGCGAGCCAGCTCGCCACGCCGCCGGCGCCGAGGGCCAGAAGGGGCGAGGCCCAGAGCACGTAGGTCAGCGGCCGGAAGGGCGGGCGCAGGCGGACGAAATCGCCGTAGCGCGCCGTCATCCAGGCGATCACCGCCTTGTCGTCATCGCCGGCGGCGACGCGCTGGCGGATGATGCGGCGCAGGTCGCGGGCCAGTTCGGCGTCCGATTCCTCGACGCTCTCGTTCTGGCAGACGAGGCAGCGCAGCTGCTGGCCGATCGCCTCGGCGCGCAGCTCGCGGGCGCGGTCGGGCATCATCTCGGCGGGATCGCTGACCGCACGCGCCGCGCCCGCCCAGAGCGTGAGCCCGGCGAGCAGGACGAAGGCGCCTGCACGCATCATCGGGGCACGCATCACGGATAGGTCCGGAACAGCGGCAGCAGCTGGGACTGCACGACATCCTCGGTCATCGGCCCGGCCCAGCGCCAGCGCACGATGCCCTGGTGATCGACGAAATAGGTCTCCGGCACGCCGTAGACGCCCCAGTCGATGGCGGCGCGGCCGGGCTCGTCGCGGGCCAGGCGGGCATAGGGATTGCCTTTCCGGGCCAGCACGTCCGCGGCCGCCTCGGCGGTGTCCTTGTAGGCGATGCCCCAGATCGGCACACCCGATGCGGCGAGCTGCATCAGTTGCGGATGCTCGATCAGGCAGGGCACGCACCAGGAGGCAAAGAAATTGACCAGCACGGAGCGCCCGGCGCCGAGCAGGTCGGCGCTGCCGAAGCCGGCGGTCGCCGGCGGCTGCGCCGGCAGGGTGAAATCGGGGATGCGCCGGCCGACCAGCGGGCTGGGAATGCCGTGCGGGTCGTAGCTGCCGGCCCGCATGCGCTGCAGCAGGGTGAAGAACGCGACGCCGCCGAGCGCGGCGATGCCGAGCGGGCCAAGCAGCATGAGCCGGCGGCTCAACAGACGCTTCGATGTCTCCACGCGATCCGATCCCTCAGGCCGGCACCGTGGCGGCGGCATGGCGCGCCGGGGCACCCACGCGCAGGCGCCTGTCCGACAGCGACAGCGCCCCGCCGGCCGCCATCACCAGCGCGCCGAGCCAGATCCAGGGCGCCAGCGGATTGACATGCAGCCGCAGCACCACCGCCCCATCCCGCTCCTCGCCGAGCGCGGTATAGAGATCGCGCAGGAGATTGGTGCGGATGGAGGTGTCGGTGACGGTGTTGCGCTGCAGCGCGTAGCTGCGCCGCGATGGCGTCAGCGTGGCCACCGCCCGTCCATCCCGCGTCACCGTCACCTCGGCGACGCGGGCGGTGAAGTTCGGCCCCGGCGCGTCGTAGAGCCGGCTCAGGGTCCATTGGTAGCCGCCGAGGCCGACGCTCTCGCCCGGATGCAGCGCGACGATGGTATGCACGGCGAGCGACATGCCGGCGACCCCGGCGATGGTCACGCCCATGCCCGCATGGGCGAGGCTGGAACCCCAGACCGAGCGCGGCACGCCGCCGAGCCGGGCGAGGCTCACACCGAGCGGGAGGCGGAACAGGCGGACGCGCTCGACGATCTCGGCAAAGGCGCCGAGCACCAGCCAGGTCGCGCCGGCGAAGGCCAGCGCCGCCAGCGCGTGCCCCAGCCCGTAATCCGCGGTCAGCCCGACCGCGAGCGCCGCCAGCGCCGCCCACCACAGCTTGCGCATGGCCGGCGCCAGCGCCGCGCGCTTCCAGGCCAGCAGCGGGCCGAGGCTCATCACCGCGAACAGCGGGATCGCCAGCGGCAGCACGGTGGCGTTGAAGAACGGCGCGCCGACGCTGATCTGGGCGCCGCCGATCAGATTGGCGAACATCGGGTAGGTGGTGCCGGTGAACACGACCGCGGCCATCGAGCAGAGCAGGATGTTGTTCACCACCAGCGCGCCCTCGCGCGAGACCGGCGCGAACAGGCCCGAGGGGGCGAGCACCGGGGCACGCAGCGCGAACAGCACCAGCGCGGTGCCGATCACCAGCGCCAGCAGGCCGAGGATGAAAATGCCGCGCGCCGGGTCGGTGGCGAAGGCGTGCACCGAGTTGAGGATGCCCGAGCGGACCAGGAACGTGCCGGAGAGGCTGAGCGAGAAGGTGCCGATGGCCAGCAGCACCGACCAGATTTTCAGCGCCTCGCGCTTCTCGACCACGATCGCCGAATGCAGCAGCGCGGTGCCGGTGAGCCAGGGCAGCAGCGAGGCATTCTCCACCGGGTCCCAGAACCAGAACCCGCCCCAGCCGAGTTCGTAATAGGCCCACCAGGAGCCGAGCGCGATGCCGCCGGTGAGGAAGGCCCAGGCGCCGAGCGTCCATGGCCGCACCCAGCGGCCCCAGGAGGCGTCGATGCGGCCCTCGATCAGCGAGGCCACGGCGAAGGCGAAGGGGATCGCGAAGCCGACATAGCCGGCATAGAGGATGGGCGGATGGAAGGCGAGGCCGGGGTCCTCGAGCAGCGGGTTCATCCCCTGACCGTCCATCGGCGGCGGCCAGACGCGGGTGAACGGGTTGCTCTCGATCAGCGCGAAGAGGATGAAACCGGCCGAGCTGGCGCCGAGCACGCCGATGACGCGGGCCCGCAGCGCCGACGGCAGGTCACGCCCGAAGCCGGCGACCACCGCGCCGCAGATCGCCAGGATCAGGCACCAGAGCAGGATCGAGCCCTCGTGGTTTCCCCAGGTGCCGGTGATCTTGTAGAGCAGCGGCTTGGCCGCCTGGCTGTTCTCGACGACGTTGAGCACCGAGAAGTCGGAAACGACGTTGCTCCACACCAGGGCGCCGAAGGCGGTGGCGAGCGCGATCAGCTGGCCCACGGCCAGCCCCGGCGCGGCCGCGATCAGCCGCGCGTCGCCGCGCTGGGCGCCCCACAGCGGCAGCACGGCCTGCGCGATGGCGAGTGCCACGGCGAGCGCGAGGGCGAAATGGCCAAGCTCGGGGATCACGCGCGCTCAGCCCCCGGCCTTGGTCGCTGCCCCGGCCTTTGCTGGCGCGAGCGTGTTCCAGGTCGAGGCCGGCGGCGGCGGCCCCGCCTTCGGGTTCCACAACCCCTTCTGTTTCAGCGCTTCGGCGACATCCTTGGGCATATAGGTCTCGTCATGCTTGGCCAGCACCTCGGCGGCGTGGAAGACGCCATCGCGGCCGAGGGTGCCGAGCGCGACGACCCCCTGCCCCTCGCGGAACAGGTCGGGCAGGATGCCGGAAAACGTCACCGGCACGGCGTCGCGCCCGTCGGTGATGCGGAAGCGGGCCAGCGGGTGGCCGTCCTCGCTGCCGCGCATGACGCTGCCCTCGGCCACCAGCCCGCCCAGGCGGAGCGTGCGGTCCGGCCCGGGATGCTGGGCGGCGAGGTCGGAGGGCAGGACGAAGAACACCAGATTGTCGCGGAACGCCGACAGCGCCAGCGCGGCGGCCGAGCCGACGCCGAGGCCGCAGGCGAGCAGCCAATAGAGCCGCCGGCGCTTGCGCGTCATCGCCGTGCCTCCCGCCGCGCCGGGCGCGGATCCAGCGCCGCCAGCCGGCTCCGCGCCAGCCGCAGCCGGCGCATGGCGGCGAGCCCATAGGCCGCCGGCACCAGCACCGCGAGGGCGTAGGCGGCGACGATGTAGGGCAGATGGGTCATGCCGCCACCTGCACCGCGCCGTCCTCGCGCGCGGCCGCGGCCATCAGCAGGGCGCGGATGCGTCGCTCCATCACCGCCGCGCGGGTGCGCGCGGTGACCAGGGCGGCGAAGACGAGCGTATAGCCGAGCGCGGTGAGGGCGAGCGGCCAGAGCATGCCGAGATACATGCTCGGCGCCCCGGTGAGCGAGATCGTCGCCGGCTGGTGCAGCGTGTTCCACCAGTCGACGCTGAACTTGATGATCGGCAGGTTGACCACCCCGACCAGGGCGAGAATGGCGCCGGCGCGGTAGCCGCGGGTCGGATCGTCGAAGGCGCGGATCAGCGCGATATGGCCGAGATAGAGAAAGAACAGCACCAGCACCGAGGTCAGCCGCGCATCCCACACCCACCACGCGCCCCACATCGGCTTGCCCCAGAGACTGCCGGTGGCCAGGCAGATGCCGGTGAAGGCGGCGCCGACCGGGCCGATTTCGGCCGCCGCCAGATCCGCCAGCGGGTGGCGCCAGACCAGCGACAGCACCGAGCAGACGGCGAGCGCGAGATAGCCGGCGGAGGCGAGCCAGGCGGCGGGGACATGGACATACATGATCCGCACCGCGTCGCCCTGCTGCCAGTCCGCCGGAGCGAACACCAGCCCCCAGACCAGGCCGGCGGCGGTGAGGATCAGCCCGCCCGCGGTCAGCCACGGCTGCAACGCCCCGGCCAGGCGCAGGAAGCGCCCGGGATTGGCGAAGCGGTGCAGGCCACGGCCCGGCGCCTTCGGCGGCACCGGCGCGGCCAGGGAGGAGAGCGCATCCACGGAGCGGAACATAGCCGCGCCCGGCGCCATTTCAAACCCGCCCGGCGAGGCGCTAGACTCGGCGGTCATCGTGGGAGGAGATCCATCATGCTGTTCGCCATCATCTGCACCGACAGGCCCGGCCGCCTTGATCTACGTCAGCAGACCCGCCCGGCGCATCTCGCCTATGCGCAGGCGAACGCGGCGCAGGTCCGCCATGGCGGGCCGCTGCTCGGCGAGGACGGAACGCCGCAGGGCAGCCTGATCCTGCTCGAAGCCGCCGACCGCGCCGCCGCCGAGGCCTTCGTCGCCGGCGACCCGTATACGCGCGCCGGCCTGTTCGAGAGCGTGATCATCCGCCCGACGCGAATCGTCTTCCGCGACGGCGCTTTGGTCGAATGAACTTCTGGCTGGTGAAGTCCGAGCCGGAGGCGTTCTCCTGGGAGCAGCAGATCGCCAACGGCGTCGAGCCCTGGACCGGGGTGCGCAACCACGCGGCGAAGAACAATCTCGTGGCGATGCGCCGCGGCGACCGTGCCTTCTTCTACCACTCCAACACCGGCCGCGAGATCGTCGGCATCGTCGAGGTCGTGCGCGAGGCCTATCCGGACCCGACCGCCGAGCGCGGGGACTGGGTCGCGGTGGACATGAAGGCGGTCGGCGCCTTGCCGCACCCGGTGAGCCTCACGACAATCAAGGCCGATCCGACATTCTCCGATCTCGCCCTGGTACGCCAGTCGCGGCTTTCGGTATCGCCGGTCGCGCCCGCGCATTGGCGGCGGATCTGTGCGCTGGGAGGATGGGGCGCGTAGTCGTCCCGAAAATTCGGTGGCGGCGGCCATGCGCCGGCGCGCACGGGTTCCAGCACACGGGCCCCAGCACACGGGCCCAGCACACGGGCCTGGGACGCGACGATTCGTTACGTCCAATACAGATTTTGTATGAAAATCTGTGTTTATCTATGATTTGTTTATATTTATTTATGAAAAACTATTAACACGACAACGAACCGCACGGAACGGCGCCCCCGCAGCGCGGGGCGGACGATTCCGCACTGCAATACAGAACTCCGTGACCCCCGAATAGCGGCCGAACTGTGCCCGATTTTATGTTAAATGAGGTGTGCGAAGCGATGATTCTGGCTATAGAGCGCGCCAGGGCAGAAGGAGTTCAACGATGCTGGCGGTGATGAGGCCGGCCCGTGCCGTGATACGCGCCGCCAGGATGTCGAGCGCCGCCACGCTGACGGGCGCCTCTTCCGCGCGCGCCATCGGCTTCCTGCGCTCGTGACGACACCGGTCCTGGCTCCGAGTCCGCCGCCCCCGGCTGCGGTGCAGCAGAGCCGGGCGGAGCGCGTTCTGGCGCCACCCGGTGCGGAACGCCCGAACTGGGGGCAGGCGCGGGCGGCGGCATGGTCGGTCGCGATCACCGCCCTGGCTGTCGGCGGCGCCGCGCTGGCTGTGGTCTCCACCGGCAGCAGCCTGGCCAGCGTCGGGGCGGTGTGGCCGGCGCTGTGGATTCTGCCGGGGCTGATTGCGCTGCATCTGACCCAATTGTTCCTGGCCGGGCTCGGCTGGCGCAGCCTGTTCGGGCCGGCGCGGCCTGCCGTCGCGGTGTTCTACCGGCTGCGCGTGATCCGCGAGGGGATCGACTCGCTGCTGCCGGTGGCCCAGATCGGCGGCGAGATCGTCGGCGCCCGGCTGCTGGCACGGCACCGGGTCGCCGCCGGCGAGGCCGGGGCCAGCGTGATCATCGACGTGACCATCGAATTCCTCACCCAGATCCTGTTCCTTCTCGCCGGGCTCGCCGCGCTGGCCTGGCGGTCGCACCAGGCCACCTGGGGCATTTCGCTCGAAGCCGCGCTCGCCGTCGCCGTCGCCGCCGCGCTGCTGTTGGCGCAGCGCGTTGGCCTGCTGCGCCTGCTCGACGCGCTGCTGCAGCGGATCGCCCAGCGCTGGCCGAGCCTGGCTGCGGCCACCCCGGGCGGCATGCACGCCGCCGCGCTCAGGGTCTATCGCCGCCCAAGGGGCGTCCTCAACTGTGTCCTGCTGCACGTGATCGCCTGGGCACTCGGCACGATCGAGACCTGGGCCATCCTGCACGTGCTGGGCGTCGCCATCAGCCCGGTCCAGGCGCTGGTGGTCGAGAGCCTCGGCATGGCCGCGCGCAGTGCCGGGTTCGCGATCCCGGCGGCGCTCGGGGTGCAGGAGGGCGGCTTCGTACTGGCGGTGGTGGCGGCGGGCGCCGCCGCGTCGGCGGGGCTGCCGCTGGTGCTGCTCAAGCGCGCGCGGGAAGTGTGCGTCGGCCTGATCGGCATCGGCCTGTGGCGCATCCGCCTCCGGTCCGCGCGGGCGTGAGCTACGGCGCAGCCGTTCTGGACGGGCTCGAGTTGGCCGTGGTGCTGGCATGGGTCTGCGGCATGCTCGCCGTGGCGGCCGGCGTGCTGGCGGTGCATCGCTTCGCCGCCAGGCCGACCGAGCCGCCGGCCGCACGCCCGCCGGTGACGGTACTCAAGCCGCTCTGCGGTGACGAACCGCGGCTCGACGAGGCGCTGGTCTCGGTCTGCCGGCAGGCCTATCCGGCGTTTCAGATCGTCTTCGGCGTCCATGACGCCGAGGATCCGGCCCTGCACGCGGTGCGCCGGCTGCAGGCGCGCTTCCCGGACTGCGACATCGCCATCGCCGTCAACCAGGCGATGCACGGGCAGAACCGCAAGATCTGCAACCTCATCAACATGCTGCCCTGGGCGAAGCATGATGTTCTGGTGTGCTCGGACAGCGATCTGCATCTGCCGCCCGACTATCTGGACCGGCTCGTCGCCGCCCTGGAGGTGCCGGAGACCGGCCTGGTGACGACACTCTGCGTCGGGTTGCCGACCGCGCCCGGGCTCGGCGCCCGGCTCGGCGCGATGCAGATCAGCTATCTGTTCCTGCCCGGGGCGCTGATGGGCCGGGCGCTGGGGCGGCAGGACTGTCTCGGCACGACGATGGCGCTGCGGCGCGAGACCCTGGCGCGCATTGGCGGGCTGCAGGCGCTGGTGCGGCATCTCGCCGATGACAACGTGCTGGGCCAGCTCGTTCGCCGCCTCGGTCTGCGCGTCGGCCTCGCCGATACGGTGCCGGCGACCGCGGTGCCGGAGCCGTCCATCGGTCTGGTCTGGAGCCACGAGCTGCGCTGGGCGCGCACCATCCGCGCGCTGGAGCCGCTCGGCTTCGCCGCCTCGGCGCTGCAGTTCCCTCTGTTCTGGGCCATGCTCGCCGGCGTCCTGAGCGCGGGATCGGGCTGGTCGCTCGGCCTGTTCGCCGCCGCCCTGGCGCTGCGTGCCGCCGCCGCGCGCGCGATCGGCCGGACCTTGGCCCGCCGCCGCGGCGCGCCGGTGACGCCCGCGCCCATCTGGCTGATGCCGCTGCGCGACCTGCTCTCCGTGGCCGAGATCGCGGCCAGCTTCCTCGGCGGGCGGGTGAGCTGGCGCGGCCACGCGCTGCACGCCGACCGCGGCCCGGCGCCGGCGTCGTATCTGGACGAGGCGGCGGATTGACGGGCCGGCGGTGACGCTGCGATCAATGCAGGTTTCCGGTGTGTCGCCAGACGATATCGCCCTGGCGCGGGCCGCCGGATATCTGTTCCAGCGTCATGCTGTCTTCGGCGACCGCGTGGGGGATATATCCGAGGTCGAGGAGACTTGCCCATAACGTCTCCAGAGCGGCCCCGGCCCGCTCCAGGAACGTGGCGTCGTGTTCCAGCAGAAGAACAGGGCGGAATCGCTTGAGCGTCGCCCCGGCCCCGGCGATCAGGGCCGCCTCGTAGCCCTCGATGTCCGCCTTGATGAAGTCCACACGGGCAAAGCCGCCGCCCTCGACGAGATCATCCAGCGTGCTGACCACAACAGGTTCGAGCGCGGACCTTGCATCGGTTCCGGCCGGCGCCGCCGCCCGGCGGATATGTGCCAGACCATACCCCATGTCGCCGAACCGTTTGATCGGCGTGCTCAGGAGAGCGACGCCCGGGCTCGCCCCCAGAGCGCTCGCGAAAACGGTGACGTTGCGGACGCCCCGGAGCCAGAGCGCGCTGCGCAGCACGGTCCTGGCGTAGCTGCTGGGCTCGACGGCGATCACCAGCCCGTCCGGCACCAGGCCGGCGAGCAGCCGGGTGAACTGTCCGCCATGGGCACCGACATCGATGACGACCGCATCTTTCGCGATCAGGGGTTCGAGGACACCGCGCCACGCGGCGTGATCCTGCCGGGTCGCGCACTTCCAGAGATGGATCAGCCAGCCGATGCTCGGCGCGAACCGATAGAATTCCTTGGACATCGTCAAGAACTCCATATCGGCATCCGGCCGCCGCCCGGCGGGAGCGTCCTCGCCGTGCGAGGCTCCCCCGAGGCATTACCCGACGCGGCGGCGGATTGACAGGGCCGCCGCCCCGGGCCATGTAGCCGCTGTCGCATCCTGCGATCATCGTTGCTCCAGACGCGTGAAGGGACCGGCGCGCTGCCGTTTGTCCCGCCTGTCGAGCCTCCGATCCATCCCGCCCAAGGCGCCCGGCCCACGCAGGCGCTCCGTTCACACCCCCGCGGCACGCGCCCATGGCGCCGTGCCGACGTGGCCGCGCGGCCGGCTGCCGCCAGGACCCCATAGACGTGACCCAAATCGACGTGACTCCCTTCCAGGCGCTGGGCCTTGCCCTGCCGATCCTCCAGGCCATCGCCGCCGAGGGCTATACCGATCCGACGCCGATCCAGGCCAAGGCGATTCCGCCGGTGATGCAGGGCGCCGATCTGATCGGCATCGCCCAGACCGGCACCGGCAAGACCGCCGCCTTCGCCCTGCCGATCCTGCACCGCCTCGCCGCCAACCGCCGCCCGGCGCCGCGACGGGGCTGCCGCGTGCTGGTGCTCAGCCCGACGCGCGAGCTGGCGAGCCAGATCGCCGAGAGCTTCCGCACCTACGGCGCCCGGCTCGGCATCAACGTCGCCGTGATCTTCGGCGGCGTGAACCATGGCGGGCAGATCCGCACCATGGCCGGCGGGGTCGATGTGCTGGTGGCCTGCCCGGGCCGCCTGCTCGATCATCTCGCCGAGCGCACCGTGGATCTCGGCGCGGTCGAGACCTTCGTCCTCGATGAGGCCGATCAGATGCTCGATCTCGGCTTCATGCCCTCGATCCGCCGCATCGTGCGCGCGCTGCCGGCGGTGACGCAGAACCTGTTCTTCTCCGCCACCATGCCGAAGGAGATCCACGCGCTGGCCAGCGAGCTGCTGACCAATCCGGTCGAGGTTTCGGTGGCCCCGCCGGCGGCGACGGCCGAGCGCGTGGCGCAGCAGGTGCTGTTCATCGAGCAGGCCCGCAAGCGCGCGCTGCTCGCCGAGCTCTACGCCGACAAGGCGCTGAGCCGGACGCTGGTCTTCACCCGCACCAAGCACGGCGCCGACCGGCTGACCCGCTATCTGGAGGATGCCGGCGTCCAGGCCGCGGCGATCCACGGCAACAAGAGCCAGACCCAGCGCGAGCGCACGCTGGCCGCCTTCAAGAGCGGCCGGCTGCGCGCGCTGGTCGCCACCGACATCGCCTCGCGCGGGATCGATGTCGAGGCGGTGACGCACGTCATCAACTTCGAGATGCCCAACGTGGCCGAGAGCTACGTCCATCGCATCGGCCGCACCGCGCGCGCCGGCGCCGAGGGCGGGGCGATCAGCCTGGTCAGCGACGAGGAGCGCGTCCTGCTGCGCGACATCCAGAAGCTGACGCGCCAGACCATCCCCAGCTTCGACCGCCGCAACGACCGCGGGCTCGCGGCAGCCCAGGCCGCCGATGCCGCGGCCGAACGCGCCGCGCCGCCTCCGGCCCGGACCGAGGAGCCGGCCGGCCAGCGCCGGACCGATCGCCATCACGCCGCCCCAGGGGCGACGCCCGGCGAGCGGACACGCCGGCCGCAGCGACGCCGCTTCGGCCAGCGGAGGCAAGCGCAGGGCTGAAGCCGGCTCCGCAACCGCCCCGCGCGCCGGCATCAGGATCGTGATCCTGGTGCCGGCGGCAACGCCAGGTGTAGCCTATGGACATCCGACCCCCGCTTCCGGTTCCGGCGATACGAGGCGCCGCTGAATTGCGGTATGACTTCCGGGTGGCGACGGTCGAGGACGGCCGCATCGTGTTGGAGGTTGCCCATGGCGAAGAACGACGACGAGGAGCGCGCGCAGCTGATCGCCCAGTTGCGGGATATGATTTCGCCGCTCT
>JAJZFF010000293.1 GCA_021805485.1 Pseudomonadota bacterium | reverse complement strand
ACGAGATCGGCGACATGCCGCCGGAGGCGCAGACCCGCCTGCTGCGTGTCTTGCAGGAAGGCGAGTTCACGACGGTCGGCGGCCGCCAGCCGATCCGCGCGAATGCCCGCATCGTCGCCGCGACCCACCGCGACCTGCGGGTGCTGATCCGCTCGGGCCAGTTCCGCGAAGACCTGTTCTACCGTCTCAATGTCGTGCCGATCCGCCTGCCGTCCCTGCGCGAACGGCCGGGCGACATTCCGCTGCTGGCACAGCATTTCCTGAATCGCGCCCAGGCCGAAGGGTTGCCCTCCAAGACTCTTGCCCCCGAGGCCATGGTCCGCCTGTCGCAGCATCGCTGGCCAGGCAATGTGCGCGAACTGGAAAACCTTATGCGCCGCCTGTCCGCGCTGGTGCCGCAGGCGGCGATCAGCGAGGAGATCATCGAGGCGGAACTCGCCGATCGCGACGTCGAGGACGCGCCGCCCGCCGCCGGGGCCGAGCCGCCGCCCGATACGCCGCAGGCCCTCGAACGCGCCATTGAACGGCATGTCGCGCGGCTGATGGGCGAGGCGCGCGATGCGGGCGAGGACGGCGTGCTCTACGATCGCGTGCTCGCCGCCTTCGAGGCGCCGCTGATCCGCCTCGTGCTCGGGGAGACCCGCGGCAACCAGATCCGCGCCGCGGCCCTGCTCGGCCTCAACCGCAACACGCTGCGCAAGAAGATCCGCGAACACGATATCGGCGTCACGCGCCGGGTGGGCTGAGGGCAACGTGGAGCCGCAGGCCGAACTTCTGAAACTGCCGGCGAAGCCGCGCCGGAGCGGCCCGCTGGATTTCCTGCTCGGCCGGGTCTCGACACTGATCCTGGCGACGCTCGCCCTGCTGCTCGGAATCGGTTCGTTCGCCTATCTCGCCGGCGGCATCAAGCTCGAATTGCATTCAGGTGCGGCCGTCGGGCTCGCGATCGGCGACATCGCAATCCTCCTGCTGCTGATCACCGTGCTCGTGGCCAGCGTCACGCGGGTGCTGATGGAAAGCCGCCGCGGTGCGGCGGGCGCGCGGCTGCATGTGCGTCTCGTGCTGCTGTTCGGCGGCGTGGCCGCGGTGCCGGCCATCCTGGTCGCGATCTTCGCCGCCGTGTTCTTCAATCTCGGCATCCAGGCCTGGTTCAACCAGCGGGTGCGCACGGCGCTGGCCGAAAGCCAGCAGGTGGCCGAGGGATATCTCGACGCCAAGAAGAACAGCATCCGGCTCGATGCCCTGGCCATCGCCAACCAGCTCAACCAGAACGGGCCGATCTTCTACGGCAATCCGCAGAACTTCTTCGATCAGGGCTTCCTGAACGTGCTGGTCGCGCAGACCGCCCTGCACGGCCTGACCCAGTCGGCGATTTTCGAGCCTCTGACCAACAAGGTGGTCGCCTCGGCCGGGCTGTTCTCCTCGGAAGGTGTGACACTGCCACCCGACCGCATCATCGCCGAGGCGGAGAAACACCAGGTCGCGGTCTGGAGCACGCCGAACTCCATGCTCGAGCGCGCCGTCGTCGAACTCGAGGCGACGCCGACGCTCATGCTGATGGTCGAGCGGCCGATCGACCCGTCCATTCTCGCCCATGTCGATCGCACGCGCCAGGCCGTTGCCGAATACAACCGGCTTGAACACCATCGCGCCCAGTTCGAGCTGTTCTTCGCGCTGATCTTCGCGACCGTCGCCCTGCTGGTGCTCTCCGGCGCCTCGCTGATCGGGCTGCTGTTCGCCAACCAGATCGCCCGGCCGATCTCCTACCTGATCGAGGCGGCTGAACGGGTTCGCGGCGGCGACTATCATGTCCGCGTGCCGGAAGGCGACACGGGGGACGACGTTGCCGGACTGTCCCGGGCCTTCAACCGCATGACCGGCCAAATCGCCGAGCAACGCGCCGAACTGATGAACGCCTATGGCCAGATCGATGAACGTCGGCGCTTCACCGAAACGGTGCTGGCCGGCGTTTCGGCCGGGGTGATCGGCCTCGACCCGCGAGGGCGGATCGAATTGCCGAATCGCGCGGCGTCCGAACTGCTCGGCATCGACCTGCTGAACCATCTGGGAGACGATCTGGCCGGAATCGTGCCAGATTTCGGCCAGTTGCTCGACCAGGCGCGGGACACGCCGACCCGTCCGGCGACCGGGGAAGTCGACTATGCGAAGGGTTCCGAGCGGCGCATGTTTCTGGTCCGGATCGGCGCCGACCTGAAAGGCGAGCGGCCGACCGGCTTCGTCGTCACCTTCGATGACATCACCGAACTGCAATCCGCCCAGCGCAAGGCCGCCTGGGCCGACGTGGCGCGGCGGATCGCTCACGAAATCAAGAACCCCCTGACCCCGATCCAGCTTTCCGCCGAGCGGCTGAAGCGGCGCTTCGCCCGGGAGATCACCTCGGACCAGGACAGTTTCACCCAATGCGCGGACACGATCGTGCGCCATGTCGGCGACATCGGCCGAATGGTGGACGAGTTCTCCGCCTTCGCGCGGATGCCGCAGCCGATCATCAAGCCGGAAGACCTTGGCCGGATCGCGCGCGAAGCCGTGATCCTGCAACGTGCCGCGCATCCGGGAATCGAGTGGTCGGTCGAATGCCCCGATCCCGCGCCGCGTGCCGCGTGCGACGCCAGGCTGATTGGCCAGGCTCTGACGAACCTGCTGCAGAATGCCGCGGATGCCATCGCGATGCGCCCGGATAATGCCGGGCGTGAAACCGCCCAAGGCCATGTGAGGCTGCGGATCGACCGGCATGGCGATGAATTCCGCATGTCGGTGACGGATGACGGAATCGGGCTCCCCGTGCAGGATCGCACAAGACTGGTTGAACCCTATATAACGCAAAAGCCGAAGGGCACCGGCCTCGGCCTCGCCATCGTGCGCAAGATCATGGAAGATCACCACGGCAGGCTCGATCTTGCCGACCGCGAGGATGGGCCGGGCGCCACCGTAACGCTGGTGCTGAAGGCGGGTTAGGAGACAAATGTCCGAGATACTGATCATCGATGACGAACCCGACATCCGGCTTCTGGTCGAGGCCATCCTGCAGGATGAAGGCTACACGACGCGCAATGCCGGCAATTCGGATGAGGCGCTCGCCGCCTTTCGGGACCGCCGGCCGT
>JAJZFF010000603.1 GCA_021805485.1 Pseudomonadota bacterium | reverse complement strand
GATGCGCTTCCCTTCGCCGGACGGGCGACGCGGGTGGAATTCCGCGAGGTCGGCTTCGGCTACCGCGACGATCATGAGGTGTTGCATGGCATTTCGTTCGCGCTCGAGGCTGGGCGCACCATCGCGCTGGTCGGTGCGACCGGCTCGGGCAAGAGCACGATTGCAAGCCTGATCCCGCGGTTCTACGACGCGACATCCGGCGCGGTGCTGCTCGACGGGCAGGATATCCGCGCATTACGGCTTGCGGATCTGCGCCGGCAGGTGGCGCTCGTGCTGCAGGATCCGGTGCTGTTCCAGGCGAGTGTGTGGGAAAACATCGCCTATGGGTGCGAGGGCGCGGGGCGGGACGAGGCGATCGAAGCGGCGCGGGCGGTCGGGATCGACGAGATGGTCGCGTCCCTGCCCGACGGGTTCGACACCATGGTCGCCGAGCGCGGGCAGAGCCTGTCCGGCGGGCAGCGCCAGTGCATCGCCATCGCCCGCGCCATGCTGTGCGACGCGCCGATCGTCATTCTCGACGAGCCGAGCGCCAGCCTCGATGCCGGCACCGAGCGGCGGGTGATGGCGGCGCTCGACCGGCTGGCGGCGAACCGCGCCGCGCTGGTGATCGCGCACCGGCTCTCCACCGTGCGGGCCGCCGACGAAATCCTGGTGCTCGACGATGGCCGCATCGTCCAGCGCGGCACGCATGAGGCGCTGCTGGCGGAGGGCGGGCGCTATGCCGCGCTCTGGCAGGCGCTGCGCGATGATTCTCCTTCCCCGCAACTCCGTCTGGTGGCTCAATGACCCGTTCCGCGCCCGCCGTTCCGCGCCTGCTCGCCGTCCTTGCCGCCGGCGCCGCCCTTGCCGCGCCGCTGCGCGCGGCGCGCGCCGATCCGTGGATTCCGGCGGCGGGCGATGGCGTCGTCAAGCCGATGGTGCGGCTGTTTCACGGCAACCGGGCGTTTCCCGCCGGCGGCTTCACCACCGGCACGCTGCGCGGATCGAGCGAGAATTCGACGCAGTATCGCGTCACCGGCGTGCAGGGGATCGGGGATGGCCTGTCGATCGAATACGACCTGCGCGGCGGCCGGGTCCGCAGTTTCTCCGACCGCCACCACCGGCCGGTGGCGAGCGTTTCGTCCGGTCTGCAGGACGAGGAGATCGGCCTCAATTACGGGCTGACGCAGACGCCGCGCTTTGCCGATTCGGTGACGCTGAACGTGATCGTCCCGGCGGGGCGGACGAAGCCGGCGCCAGCGCTCGGCACCGGGCGATGGGCGGTCGAGCCGGATGTCCAGGCCGGGATCTCGCGGCCCTGGGGCAGCCTGACGATGGTCGCCGGGGCGCGAATGTTCCTTGACGGGGCGGCGACGCAGCTGCGCGCGACGATCGATCTTTCGCTCCATCTCACCCGCCGGCTCGCGCTGACCGGCGAGGTGTTCGCGGTGAAGACGATCCGGCAGGCCTCGACGATTCCGCCCGGCGCGCAGGGCGAGCTTTACAACCTGGTGCGCCCGGCGGTCGGCCTGACCTGGCGGCTGACGAAGACGGTCCGGCCGTTCCTGCTCTACGAGGTGAACGTGGCGGGGGAGGGGATTCATGCCGGCAGCCGGGTGGAGCTGGGCGTTGCGGTGCATTACTGATCCGCGGCTCGGCGGGCGGGCGCTGCTGCTCGCGCGGCATGGCAGGACGGCGTGGACCGGCGAGGGCCGGTATCAGGGCCGCAGCGACCTGCCGCTTTCGCCCGAGGGCTGGGCGGATGCTGCCGGCCTTGCCGCCGCGCTGGCGAGCGAGCCGCTCGCGGCGATCTATACGAGCCCGCTCTTGCGGGCGCGGCAGACGGCGGATTGCATCGCCGGGCGGCGCGGCGATGTCGCGGTGATCGTCGATGACCGGCTGGCCGAGATCGCCTTCGGCGACTGGGAGGGCTGCACCCAGGCGGAGATCCGCGCCGCGACACCCGAGGCGCTGCGGCGCTGGAAGCGCGACCCCGGCGGGATGCGTTTCCCCGGTGGCGAGACGCTCGCCGAAGCGCGGGTGCGGCTGCATGCGTTTCTCGCCGATCTGCCGGCGCGGGGCGGGGCCGTTCTGGCCGTGACCCATGCCGGGATGATCCGCCTCGCCTGTCTCGACGCCGAAGGGCGCGGCGATGACGGGTTTCGTGGCATCAGGATCGCACCCTGCGCGGTGCGGCGCTTTTCTCTGGGCGGCGCGGCTGCGGCGCCGCCGCCTTCCCATCATGAAACCGTGGAGTGAAACGATGCGCATCGTCATGATCGGCGCGGGCTATGTGGGTCTTGTTTCCGGCGCCTGCTTCGCCAGCATGGGCACTGAGGTGATCGTCGTGGAGAAGGACCCGGCCCGGGTCGCGGCCCTGCGCGAGGGACGGATTCCAATCTATGAGCCTGGGCTGGAGCGGCTGGTGACCGACTCCGTACGGGCGGGGCGGCTGCGCTTCGAGACCGCACTCGACCGTGCGCTGCCTGGTGCCGAGGCGGTGTTTCTGGCCGTCGGCACCCCATCGCGGCGGGGCGATGGCCATGCCGATCTGTCCCATGTGTTCGCCGCCGCCGCCGAACTGGCCGAGTCGTTGCCGGCGCCGACCGTGCTGGTAACGAAATCGACCGTGCCGGTCGGTACCGGGCGGCGGCTCGCCGCGTTGATGCGCGAGATCCGGCCGGATCTCGACGTGCATGTGGCTTCCAATCCGGAATTCCTGCGCGAGGGCAGCGCGATCGAGGATTTCATGCGGCCGGACCGGATCGTCGTCGGCACCGACAGCGCGCAGGCCGAGGCGGTGCTGCGCGCGCTCTACCGCTCGCTCAACCCGGCCGGGGTGACGCTGCTCTGCACCGGGCTGGAGACGGCGGAGCTGATAAAATACGCGACCAATGCCTTCCTCGCGATGAAGATCACCTTCATCAACGAGATGGCGGATCTGTGCGAGCAGGTCGGGGCGGATGTTCACGAACTCGCCCGCGGCATGGGGCTCGACCGGCGGATCGGTCCGAAATTCCTGCATCCCGGCCCGGGCTTCGGCGGTTCGTGCTTCCCGAAGGACACCCAGGCGCTGATGCGGATTGCGCAGGATGCACATGCGCCGGCAAGGCTGGTCGAGACCGTGGTGAATGTGAACGAGGCGCGCAAGGCGGCGATGGCCGGGCGGATTCTCGCCGCGTTCGGCGGCACGGTGCGGCGGCGGCGGATCTCGGTGCTGGGCCTGACCTTCAAGCCGGAGACCGACGACATGCGCGAATCTCCGGCGATCCCCATCGTGCACCGGCTGGTCGAGCTTGGCGCCGAGGTGGTGGCGTACGATCCGGCTGGCATGGAACAGGCGCGGCGGGACCTGCCGGAAGGGGTGGTCTATGCGTCGGGTGCCGCGGCGGCGCTTGCCGGCGCGGATGGCGCGGTGCTGGTGACCGAATGGAACGAGTTCCGCGCGCTGGCGCCCGACTGGCTGCGCGCGACGATGCGCGGGCGCGTCGTCGTCGACCTGCGCAACGTGTTCGACCCGGCGGCGATGCGCGCGGCAGGGCTCGATCATCACGCGATCGGCCGGCCGGCGCCGCACCGGGCGCTTGCCGGCGAGATGGCGGAATTGGCGCTCGCCGCCGCCGATTAGAGCGTCATCCGATCGGATGGAGTCATCTGATCGGATAAAGATGCTCTATTTTTCAATATCATAGAGCACTACATCCGATCCGGATGGATCGGAAAGTGCTCTACGCCCCGGCGGCGCCGACCGTCATGCCGCCGCAGACATAGAGCACCTGGCCGGTGACGAAGCCGCTCCGCTGGTCGAGCAGATAGGCAACCGCGTGCGCCACGTCCGCCGGGGTGCCGACCCGGCGGACCGGGATGCCCTCGATGATCGCCGTGGTGCGCGGATCGTCCGGCGGGTTTACCCGGTCGAACAGCTCGGTGCGGATCGGGCCGGGGCCCACGGCGTTGGCGGTGATGCCGAAACGGCCGAGTTCCAGCGCCCAGACCTTCGCCATGCCGATCAGCCCGGCCTTGGTCGCGGCATAGGCGGTGCGGTCTTCCTTGCCCAGTGCCGCGCGCGAGGCGATGTTGACGATGCGGCCGAATCCCGCCGCCTTCATGCCGGGCAGCAGCGCCTGCACGCATTGCAGGCTGCAACGCAGGTTGAGCGAGACCACCGCGTCGAGATCGGCGACGGTCTGCGTCTCGACCGGGGCGGGGCGGACGGTGCCGACATTGTTGACCAGCCGGGTGATCGGCCCGCCGCGCAGCGCCTCGGCCAGGGCCGCCTCGGTCGCGGCCGGGTCGGACAGGTCGGCGACGATTCCATCGCCGGTTCGGTCGATCACCACGACCTCGTAGCCCTCCTCGCGGCAGCGGGCGACCGTGGCCGCCCCGATGCCGGCGGCGCCCCCCGTGACCAGCACGCGTTCCTTTGCCATTCGACTCCTCCCGACAGAAAAAGGCCGGCGCCGCGATTCCGGCACCGGCCTTTCTGCAGAGCGTTTCGCCTCCGCCCCGTCAAGGGGCGGGGTGCGTCAGGCGGCTTTCGCCATGTTGCGCAGCACGTAATGCAGGATGCCGCCGTTCTGGTAGTAGCGCACCTCGTCCCGGGTATCGACGCGGCAGAGGAGCGAGACCTTGTCGGTCGTGCCGTTGGCGCGGCGGATGACCATGTCGAGGTCCATGCGCGGCGAGAGGTTTTCGAGACCGAGAATATCGATCGTCTCGTCGCCCTTCAGCTCCAGCGTCTTGCGGGTCATGCCATCCTTGAAGACCAGCGGCAGCACGCCCATGCCGACCAGGTTCGAGCGGTGGATCCGCTCGAAGCTCTCGGCGATGACCGCCTTGATCCCGAGCAGCACGGTGCCTTTCGCCGCCCAGTCGCGCGAGGAACCGGTGCCGTATTCGCGGCCGGCGAAGACCACCAGCGGCACGCCCTCCTTCTTGTAGCGCATCGCCGCGTCGTAGATCGACAACTGCTCGCCCGAGGGGAAGTGCTTCGAGTAGCCGCCCTCGACATTGTCCAGCATCTCGTTGCGGATGCGGATATTGGCGAAGGTGCCGCGCATCATGATTTCATGATTGCCGCGGCGCGAGCCGTAGGAGTTGAAGTCCTTCTGCTGGATCTGGCGCTCGAGCAGGTATTCGCCGGCCGGGGTCGTCTTGCGGAAGGAACCGGCCGGGGAGATGTGGTCGGTGGTGATCGAGTCGCCGAGCAGGGCCAGGATGCGCGCGCCCTCGATGTCCTTCACCGGCGCCGGGTCCTTCGTCATGCCCTCGAAATAGGGCGGGTTCTTCACGTAGGTCGAGCTGTCCGACCAGCCATAGGTCTCGGACTCGCCTTCGACCTCGATCGCCTGCCACTGCTTCGGTCCCTTGAACACGTCGCCGTAGCGATCGAGGAACATCTCGCGCGACAGCGAGGATTTCACGATCGCGGCGATTTCGGCGGTGGTCGGCCAGATGTCCTTGAGGAAGACGTCGTTGCCGTTCTTGTCCTTGCCGATCGGGTCCTTGGAGATATCCTTGCGCATCGTGCCCAGCAGCGCGTAGGCGACGACCAGCGGCGGCGAGGCGAGGTAGTTCGCCCGCACGTTCGGATGCACGCGGCCCTCGAAATTGCGGTTGCCCGACAGCACCGAGACGGCGACCAGCTTGTTGTCCTCGATCGCATCGGCGATCGCGTCATCGAGCGGACCGGAATTGCCGATGCAGGTGGTACAGCCATAGCCCACCGTTTCGAAGCCAAGCGCGTCGAGATCGGCGCTCAGGCCAGACTTGTCGAGATATTCGGTCACGACCTGCGATCCCGGGGCGAGGGAGGTCTTCACCCAGGGCTTCGGCGCGAGGCCGAGCGCGCGGGCCTTGCGGGCGACGAGGCCGGCGGCGATCAGCACCGACGGGTTGGACGTGTTGGTGCAGGAGGTGATCGCGGCGATCACCACGTCGCCATGCGTGATCGAGAAATTTTTCTCCTTCACCTCGGCGGTCACGCCGACATCGCCGGCAGGAACGCCGAGTCCCTTGGTCAACTCGGCGTCGAAGGCGGACGAGGCCTGCGACAGCGCTACCCGGTCCTGCGGCCGTTTCGGGCCGGCGAGTGAGGGTTCGACGGTGGAGAGATCGAGTTCCAGCGTGTCGGAGAACACCGGATCAGCGCTCTCGCGCCACAGGCCCTGGGCCTTGGAATAGGCCTCGACGACCTTGATCCGGTGCTCGTCGCGGCCGGAGAGGCGCATGTAGTCGAGGGTGACGCCGTCGACCGGGAAGAAGCCGCAGGTGGCACCATATTCCGGCGCCATGTTGGCGATGGTCGCGCGGTCGGCCAGTGGCAGATGATCGAGTCCCTCGCCGTAGAATTCGACGAACTTACCGACGACGCCCTTCTTGCGCAGCATCTGGGTGACGGTGAGTACGAGGTCGGTCGCGGTGATGCCCTCGCGCAGGCTGCCGGTGAGGCGGAAGCCGATCACGTCGGGGATCAGCATGGCGATCGGCTGGCCGAGCATGGCAGCCTCGGCCTCGATGCCGCCGACGCCCCAGCCGAGCACGCCAAGGCCGTTGACCATCGTGGTGTGGCTATCGGTGCCGAACAGCGTGTCGGGATAGGCATAGGTCTTGCCGTTGGCGTCGGAGGTCCAGACCGTCTGGGCGAGATATTCGAGGTTGACCTGATGGCAGATGCCGGTGCCGGGCGGGACGACGCGGAAATTGTCGAACGCCTCCTGGCCCCAGCGCAGGAACTCGTAACGCTCGCCGTTGCGTTCGAACTCGATCTCGACGTTCTTTTCGAGCGCGTCCTTGCGGCCGAACACGTCGACCATCACCGAGTGGTCGATGACGAGATCGACGGGGACTAGCGGGTTGACCTTTTCGGCCTTGCCGCCGAGGCGAAGAATCCCGTCGCGCATCGCCGCGAGATCGACCACCGCCGGCACGCCGGTGAAGTCCTGCATCAGGATGCGCGCCGGGCGGAACGGCACGTCCTTGTCGGAGTGGGCCTGCGCGGTCCACTCGACCAGCGCCTTCGCGTCATCGACCGTGCAGGTCGAGCCGTCCTCGAAGCGCAGGACGTTCTCCAGGAGGATTTTCAGGGTTCGCGGCAGGCGGGAGATGTCGCCGAGCTTTTCAGCGGCGGCGTTGAGTGCGAAATAGGCGTAGTCCTTTCCGTCGACGCTCAGCGTCTTTTCCACTTGCAGACTGTCCCGTCCGATCATGCTCATCGCGTTCGCTCCTCTTCGCGTGCTCCGGCGGCACATTGCGCCGCAGCAAAACCCGGTTTCGCGCCGCTTAAATCACGGTGCGGCGCCCGCGTCCATGTCCCGCGCCGGTCGCTAGCCATGTTGGAAGCGAAGGGCCTGGCTGCGATACGCGGTGAACGACTCGTGTTCCGCGACATCTCGTTTCGTCTCGACCGGGGTGGGGCGCTGGTGCTGGTCGGGCCGAACGGGGCGGGGAAGTCCTCGCTGATCCGCCTGCTGGCCGGATTGACCCCGCCGGCGGCAGGCGAACTCGTCTGGGATGGCGAAAACGCGCTCGACGATCCGCCGCTGCACGCGACCAGGCTGTGCTTCGTCGGCCATATGGACGCGATCAAGCCGGGGCTGAGTGTCGCGGAAAATCTTGACCTCGACCGGAAGCGCCGGCGCGAGACGGTGCTGGCGGCGCTGGCCAGCGTCGATCTCGAACGGTTCGCCGATCTGCCGGCCCGGCTGCTCTCCTCGGGGCAGCGCCGCCGGCTGGCGCTGGCGCGGCTCGCCTTGTCCGACGCGCCGCTTTGGCTGCTCGACGAGCCGACCACCGGGCTCGACGCCGCCTCGGTGCGGCGGCTCGAGGCCAATATCTCCGCGCATCGTGGCCGTGGCGGCATGGTCATCGCGGCAACGCACCTTCCCCTCGACCTGCCGGGGGCCATACCGTTCGACCTGGCGAAAGCAGCGGCATGACGAACTTTTTCTCCCTGATCCGCCGCGAGTTGATCCTTGCCCTCCGCCATGCCGGCGACTCGGTGGCCTCGCTCCTGTTCTTCGTGATCGCGGCGAGCCTGTTCGCCTTTGCGATCGGGCCCTCGGCCAATGTGCTGTCCGGCATCGCGCCGGGGGTGGTCTGGGTGATCGCGCTGCTGGCGGCGCTGCTGCCGCTCAACCGGTTGTTCGCCGCCGATTTCGAGGATGGCTCGCTCGACCAGCTGATGCTCTCCGGCCTGCCGGCCAGCGCCGTGGCGCTCGGCAAGATCGTCGGACACTGGCTGACGACGGGCCTGCCGCTGCTAGTGATCGCCGGGCCGGTCGCGATCATGCTGCGACTCGGCGGCGATGCCGTGCCGCAACTGCTGGCGACGCTGCTGCCGGGGACGATGCTGCTCTCGCTGGTGGGCGGGATGAGTGCGGCGGTCACGCTCGGCGCGCGCGGCGGCACGGTGCTGCTGCCGTTGGTCGCCCTGCCGCTGATGATTCCGGCGGTCATCTTCGGCGCGGCGGGGGCGGTGGCGCAGTCGCCCTTCGCCGAATTCGCCATGCTGGGCGGGCTGCTCGCGCTGTTCCTGCCGATCGCCCCGCTGGCTGCCGGGGCGGCGCTGCGGGCTTCTGTCAGTTGACCCTATAGCAGCGCGCAGGCGGCTTCGAGCCAGGCTCGCGCCGCTCCGTCCAGGTGCGGGCCGATCATTGCCAGCACGCGGGCGTGATAGGCGTCGAGCCAGGCGCGGGCGGAAGGGGCGAGCAGGGCAGGGTCGATCAGCCGGCGGTCGAACGGGGCGAGGGTCAGCGGCTCGAATTCGAGGAACGGTTTTGCACCCTCCACCGGCGACGGGACGACCAGCAGCAGGTTTTCCAGCCGGATGCCGTAGCCGCCGGGTTCGTAGTAGCCGGGCTCGTCGGACAGAATCATGCCGGGGGCCAGTGGCACCGGCTTTGCCAGCCGGTGGAAGCTCACCGGCCCCTCATGCACCGAGAGATAAGAACCGACGCCGTGGCCGGTGCCGTGATCGAAATCGAGCCCCGACTCCCAGAGCGGCGCGCGCGCGAGGGCGTCGAGCTGTGGGCCGGCGGTGCCCTGCGGAAAGCGCGCACGGGCGAGCGCGACATGGCCGGCGAGCACGCGGGTGAAGCGGTCGCGCAGCGTTGGCGGCGGCTCACCCGGCCCGGTCCAGAGCGTGCGGGTCACGTCCGTCGTGCCGTCGGGATACTGGCCGCCGCTGTCGATCAGGTAGATCTCGTTGCGGCGGATCGGCCGGTCCGAGGCGGGGGTGACGCTGTAATGGATGATGGCGCCATGCTCCCCGGCGCCGGTAATGGCGGGGAAGCTTTCACCGTGGAACTCGGGCGCGGCGCTGCGGCAGGCGAGCAGTTGCGCTGCCGCGCTCCGCTCGGTCTGGCCGCCCGCAGGTGAAGTTTCGGCGAACCAGGCGAGGAAGCGGCACAGCGCCACGCCGTCGCGCAGATGCGCGGCGCGGGCGCCTTCCTGCTCGGTCGGGTTCTTGATCGCGCGCGGCAGCACGCAGGGATCGCCACCGGAAACCGTGATCGCCCCGGCATCGCCGAGCAACTGGCTGAAACGGATTGGCGCCGTCGCCGGATCGAGGCGGACCCGCTTGCCGCGCAGCGTTGCGAGGCTCTGTTCCATCGCCGCGCGGGGGACGATCTCGACCCCCGCGCCGAGATGCGCGCGGGTCGCCGGCGGGATCCGTGCCGGGTCGATGAAGATCGTCGCCGAGCCGTCGCGCCGGAGCAGGGCGAAGCAGAGCACGATCGGCGTGTGAGGCAGGTCCATGCCGCGCAGGTTGAACAGCCAGGCGACGGCGTGCGGGTCGGTCAGCATGACCGCGTCGGCGCCGTCCTCGGCGATTGATCTGGCGATGCGGACGCGTTTGGACTCGGCGGATTCCCCGGCGTATTCGGCCGGGTGGGGCATGGCGGGCGAGGCAGGCGGCGCCGGGCGGTGGGTCCAGAGCGGATCGATCGGATTGTTGACCGGGACCATGGTGAACCCGGCATCAGCATAGGTGGAGACGGCGTTTGCCGTCATCAGCCAGGGATCGTAGCCGATCCGCGCGCCGGGGGCGGCGGTTTTCAGCCATTCGACCGGCGGGGTTTCGACGATGTGCTGCCGCTCCCAGATCGCAGGATCGGTCTGCTCGGCGAGTTGCAGCGTGTAGCGGCCATCCGAGAAGACGGCGGCGCGGTCGGCGAGCACGATGGCAAGGCCGGCGCTGCCGGTGAAACCGGTCAGCCAGGCGAGGCGGGAAGCCGAGTCGGACACGTATTCGCCGAGAAACTCGTCATTGCGGGGTTGGAGGAAGCCATCCAGTCGTCGCTCGCGAAGCGTGTTTCTCAGGGATTCGAGTTGCGTTTTCATCATATCTTAACCAAAAACCCATCCGTTTTCTGCATGGCTGGCAGAGAAATGTCTCGCTCCCCAAACCTTCGTTGCGGGATTATGTTGCACTGCGAAAAGACGATGATGGATGGCATCAAAGGATCAGCCGCATCGGATTTCGTTCCTTAAACGATGGTGAAGTATCATGTCTTCCACGACCCATAACAAGCATTCCCTCCCGGTTGCCAGCTCCATGGCGGCTCACGCTGCGGCGATCGATGCGGCTCTCACTGACAGCGCCCGCCGGGCGGCGAACAGCTTCGCCCGCGTTGGCGCCTGGTTCGCCGAGCGCCGCGCGGCGCGCGAGGCCTACCGCGAACTGCAGAGCCTGAGCGATCGCGAACTCGCCGATCTCGGTATCGGCCGGGCCGATATCCGCGCCGTGGTGAACGGAACCTATCAGCGTCCGATCTAACCTCTGACGGTGGATGGCAAGAAGAACCCTGGCTGACGATCATCGTCAGCCAGGGTTTTTGCTGCCCGGGGTCATGTGCCCCTTGCCGAGGATGAGTGTCGTCCATTCGCCGTCATTGATCCGTCCCTTGAGGACGAGGCCGTGGCGGCGATGCGCCGACATCACCCAGCGTGCCTGGCGGCCGAGCAGGCCGGCGAGAATCGCGGTGCCACCGGGGGCGAGATGCGCGTCCAGTTCATGCGCCATGGCGACCAGTGGCCGGGCGAGGATGTTGGCGAAAACGAGATCATAGGGCGCCCGCCGGGCAAGCAGCGGCGCCGACCAGCCCTCCGAGCCGATCACCCGCAGCA
The DNA here is from genome assembly GCA_021805485.1 of Pseudomonadota bacterium. Next base: position 2,107 of record JAJZFF010000603.1, on the reverse strand, counting down.
GCGGGGCGACGCCGTTGAGCGCCGCGTTGGCGCTGGCCACCCGCACCGCCCGCTGGTCGATATCGGTGGCGAGGACCCGCGTGCCCCAGATTTTCGCCGCCGCGATGCCGAGAATGCCCGAGCCGGTGCCGAGATCTAGGATGCGGCCCGGCGTGCGCCGTTTCGCCAGCCGCTCCAGCGCCAGCAGGCAGCCGCGCGTCGAGCCGTGTTCGCCGGTGCCGAAGGCGAGGCCGGCATCGAGCAGGATGGTGATGCGGCCGGCCACGTGCGGGGTTGTGACATGCGTGCCGCGAATGGCGAAGCGGCGTCCGATGAGCTGTTCGGGGAAACCCTCGTAGCTGCGGGCGAGCCAGCCGCCGGCCGGCACCAGCGCCCGCTCGACCGCGGGGCTGACGCCGCTCGCGGCCGCGGCCAGCAGCAGGGCGGCGGCGAGGTCGCCATCCGCGCCGCCCGGCTCGCGCAGCCCTTCGACGATCCAGGTATCGTTCGCCTCGTCGAGAAAGAAGCCGACGCTGCGGCAGCAGGCTGCCAGCGCCGCCTCGAAGGATTCGAGTGCTGACTCCGGCACCGTCACGGTGACGCGCTCGAGCATTTCCGCGCTGCCCCGCCCCATCACGCCCGCTCCACGAAACGGTCGAGCACGCGTTTTTCGCCGGCATTGTCGAACCGGATGTCGAGCCGGTCGTCTTCCGCGTCGATCACGACGCCATAGCCGAATTTCTGGTGAAACACGCGGGTTCCTTCGGTGATCCTGTCGGTGCGGGGCGGGCGCGGGGTGGCGGCCCAGGCATCGGCGTGCTCGCCGCTCGCCCGCCGTGCCGCGACCAGCGGGCGCGCGCTGGCGAAGACGGGCGGCGCGTTGCGCTGCTCAAGTGAAGCGGAGCCGCCGGTGCGGATCGCATCCTCCGGCAGTTCCTCGATGAAGCGGGATGGCACGCTGCTCTGCCAGTTGGCGTAGATCCGGCGGTTGGCGCAGTGGGAGATGATGGCGCGCTGCTTTGCCCGCGTGATGCCGACATAGGCGAGGCGCCGCTCCTCCTCCAGCGCGCGGCCGCCGCCCTCGTCGAGGGAGCGCTGGTTGGGGAACACGCCCTCTTCCCAGCCGGGGAGGAACACCGTGTCGAACTCCAGCCCCTTTGCCGCGTGCAGCGTCATCAGCATGACCTTGTCGTCGTCCGGCTCATTGTCGTTGTCCATCACGAGGGCGACGTGTTCGAGGAAGCCGCCGAGCGTCTCGAACTCGGCTACGGCGCGGACCAGCTCCTTCAGGTTCTCGATCCTGCCGGCCGCCTCGGGCGTCTTCTGCTCCTGCCACATGGCGATGTAGCCGCTGGCATCGAGCAGGGTGGAGAGGGCGACGACATGGCCATCGAGCCGCAGGGTCTCGCGCCATTCGGCGAACTGGGCGAGCAGGGCGCGCAGCCCGTCCCGCGCCTTGCCGCGCAGCCCGCCCTCGGCGGCGACGCGGGCTGCGGCCTCCGTCAGGGCGACGCCATCGGCGCGGGCGCGGTCGTGCAGCGTGCGCAGCGCGGTGTCGCCGAGGCCGCGTTTCGGCGTGTTGACGATGCGCTCGAAGGCGAGATCGTCCGCCGGCTGGGCGAGCACCCGCAGATAGGCGATGGCGTCGCGGATTTCCGTCCGCTCGTAGAAGCGCAGGCCGCCGACAATGCGATAGGGCAGGCCGATGGTGATGAAGCGCTCCTCGAAGCCGCGGGTCTGGAAGCCGGCGCGGACCAGCACCGCGCATTCGGCAAGCCGGTGGCCGTCGGCGCGCAGCGCCTCGATCCGGCTGGCGACGGCGCGGCTTTCCTCGTCCGAATCCCAGAAGGCGAGCACCTCGACCTGCTCGCCCTCGGCATCGTTCCGCCCGGCATGCAGCGTCTTGCCGAGCCTTCCCTCGTTATGCGCGATCAACGCCGAGGCGGCGCGCAGGATCGGCGCCGTCGAGCGATAATTCGCCTCCAGCCGGACGATTTTCGCACCCGGGAAATCCTGCTCGAAGCGCAGGATGTTCTCGATCTCTGCGCCACGCCAGGAATAGATGCTCTGGTCGTCGTCGCCCACGCAGCAGATGTTCTTCGAGGCTTGGGCGAGCAGCCGCAGCCAG
>JAJZFF010000492.1 GCA_021805485.1 Pseudomonadota bacterium | reverse complement strand
CAGCACCCCGCCGGGCGCCGACGGCACCGGCCTCGCCCTCGCCGCGCGCGCCGGCGCCGTGCTGCGCGATCTCGAATTCGTCCAGTTCCACCCGACCGGACTCGATTCCGGCGCCACGCCGATGCCGCTGATCTCCGAGGCGGTGCGCGGCGAAGGCGCCATCCTGACCAACGAGACCGGCCAGCGCTTCACCGACGAACTCGCCCCGCGCGATGAGGTCGCCCGCGCCATTGTCCGGCATCTCGCCGCCGGCCACCGCGTCACGCTCGATGCCACGCGTCTCGGCGCCGGCTTCGCCGCTCGCTTTCCGACGATCGACGCCGCCTGTCGCGCCGCCGGGATCGATCCCGCGCGCCAGCCGATCCCGGTGCGCCCGGTCGCCCATTACCACATGGGCGGCATCGCCGTGGACGCGCAGGGCCGCGCGAGCGTAGACGGGCTCTACGCCGCCGGCGAGGCCGCCTGCACCGGGCTGCACGGTGCGAACCGCCTGGCCAGCAACTCGCTGCTCGAAGCCTTCGTCACCGGCGCCGATGCCGGAACCGCGCTCGCCGGCGAACGCGATGCAACCTCGATGACCGCGCCCGCCGCTCCGCAGCACCGCGCCGCGCCGCCGACACTGGTGCGCGACCTCGTCAGCCACCATCTCGGCGTGCTGCGCGATGCCGCCGGCCTGTCGCACCTGATCGAGCGCCTCGCCCCGCTGGCGCCAGCGCACGATGCCGCGCTGATCGGCCTGATGATCGGCGTCGCGGCACTCGACCGCGCCGAAAGCCGCGGCGCCCATGCGCGGACCGACGCGCCCTCCCGCGCTGCGCAGCCGCGCCATGCCGATCTCACCCAGGCGGCCGCCCTCGCCCGCGCCGCCTCCCTCGCGCAAAGGCCCCACGCCGCATGAACCCGTTGCCCCGCATCATGATCGAACCCGCGGTGCGCGCCGCCCTGCTCGAGGATCTCGGACGCGCAGGCGACATCACCGCCGAGGCGGTGATCCCGGACGACACGCGCGCCGCCGTCGCCTTCGTCGCCCGCGAGCCAGGGACGATCGCCGGCCTCGCCTGCGCCGCCATCGCCTTCGAGCTCCTCGATCCCTCGCTCGCGCTCGACATCCTCATCCCGGATGGCGGTACCGTCGCGCCCGGCGACGTGATCGCGCGAATCGAGGGGAAGGCGCGCGCCATCCTCTCGGCCGAGCGGACGGCGCTCAACTTTCTCGGCCAGCTTTCCGGCGTCGCCACCGCCACCGCCGGTATCGCCGCCGCCATCGCCCATACCGGGGCGCGGATCACCTGCACACGCAAGACCATTCCCGGCCTGCGGGCCTTGCAGAAATACGCCGTGCGCTGCGGCGGCGGCGCCAATCACCGCTTCGGGCTCGACGATGCGGTGCTGATCAAGGACAACCACATCGCCATCGCCGGCGGCGTCGGCCTCGCGGTGCGCCGCGCCCGCGCCGCGGTCGGCCATCTGGTAAAAATCGAATGCGAGGTCGACCGGCTCGACCAGCTCGCCGAGGCGCTGGAGGCCGGGGCGGATGCCGTGCTGCTCGACAACATGGACCCCGTCACGCTGCGCCGCGCTGTCGCGATGGCGAAGGACCGCGCGATCATCGAGGCCTCCGGCCGGATCACCCCGGAGAGCGCCCCCGCCATCGCCGAAACCGGAGTCGACCTGATCTCGGCCGGATGGCTCACCCACAGCGCGCGGGTGCTGGATATCGGGCTCGATTTCATGACATAAGCGAGCATGAACCGCGCCCCTTTCACCATCGCCACCCTGCTCGGAATCGCCGGGCTGATCCCCTTCCTCGCCGGCCTCGCCGTCATCGTCACCGAGCCCACGCGCGCCCCGCTCGCGACGACCGTGATGATCGACTACGGCGCCTGCATCCTCGCCTTCCTCGGCGCGGTGCACTGGGGCTTCGCGCTGGAGCCGGGCGGCATCGTGCCCGAGGCACGGCTGAACAACCAGCGCCTGCTGTTCGGCGTGCTGCCGGCGCTGGTCGGCTGGGCGGCACTGCTCGCCCTCTCGCTGGCGCAGGCGCCGCGCCTTGCCATCGCGATCCTGATCGCCGGCTTCTTCGCGACCATCGTGGCCGAGACGGTCGGGCGGGGCCGCGACATCGTGCCGGGGAACTACCTCGTCCTGCGCTGGGCAATCTCGATCGTCGTGCTCGCGGTGCTGATCGTCGCGCTGTTCATCGAGGCGGTGGGCATGCGCCAGGGCTGAGCCCGGCGCATGAACGGAATTTCATCCGGCGGTAAAGCGGCATCGCGGAATTCCGCCGCAATTTCCTGACAAGTTGCGATCATCGATCAGGAGATACCTACATGAAGCGATCCAGCATCATCGTCGGCGGCGCGATGGCCGCCTGTGTCGCCTTCGCCGCGACCGGCGTCGCCCGTGCGGACTGGGATGGCGGCCCGAGCTTTTCGATCGGCTTCGCCGGTCCGCCGGCCTATTACGCGCCGCCGCCCCCGCCAGTCTATTATGCGCCGCCGCCGCCCGGCTATTATCCGCCGCCGCCCCCGCCCGGCTATTATCCGCCGCCGCCGCCGGCCTACTACGCGCCATCCTTCCCGGCAGGCCTGTCCTTCGGCTTCAGCCTGCCGCTCGGCGGCGACGACGATCACTAGAGCGTCATCCGATCAGATGGAGCCATCTGGTCGGATAAAGATGCGCTATTTTTCAATATGATAGAGCATGACATCCGATCCGGATGGATCGGAAAGTACTCTGACCATGCCGGGCATCACACCGGCGGTTCACCCCGGACCGGCGTGATGCCCTCGGCTGCGATCAGCGACTCGGCCTCGCCGATCGCGGCGTCCAGCGCCTCGACATCGGTGCCCTTGACGACGACTGCCACCCCGCTGCCCGACTCACGGTAGAACGGATAGCTCCCGACATCGACCTGCGGATACCGTGCCTGAATCGCCGAAAGCCCGGCGGCGATGCTGCCTTCCTTCACCCGCAGCCCGTGCACCGCCCGCATCGCGATCGGCGTGCCGCGGGCCAGCACCGTCTCCAGCCCCGCGAACATCGCCTGCATGATCCGCGGCACGCCGGCCATCACATGCACGTTGCCGATGGAGAACCCCGGCGCGATCGAGACCGAGTTGGGAATCGGCACGGCGCCGC
>JAJZFF010000048.1 GCA_021805485.1 Pseudomonadota bacterium | reverse complement strand
ATTCCCGTGCGGCGCCGGGCGCCGCGCAACGGGCCGGGGGACGACCCCGCGGCCGGGACGATCGCCCGCGAGGACGGCCTCGCTAGAGCATCATCCGATCAGATGAAATCATCTGATCGGATAAAGATGCTCTAATTATCAACAAGATAGAGCACTACATCCGATCCGGAAGGATCGGAAAGTGCTCTAACATCGCGTGAGGGAATGATGGACAATCTCGATACGATGACGCCGGAGCAGTATCGCGCGCGCTACGAGGCGTTGCAGGCGGGGGCGCGGGCGAGGGCGGCGGCGATGCCGGATCTCGGCGCGCCGCCGGCGATCGGCGCTGGCGACGTGATTTCGCGGGAGGTGATTCCGCCGGGGTGGTATGTGGCACTCCGGCTGCGGCGGGGCGAGGCGCTGCATGTGGAGAACCCGCGCGGCACCCCGGGGGCTTCGGTTTTCCTGTGGAATGCCGACGATGTTTCGGAACGGTTCAATGCCGGGGATACGGCGAAGCTGCAATGGACGACGCTGATCGGCGGCGGGCGGGTGCTGTTTTCGGACATGGGGCGGGTGATGGCCTCGGTGATTTCGGATAGCGGCGCGGGGCATGATCCGATCCTCGGGCCGTCGACGCCGGAGACGGCGGGCGGGGCGCGCAACGGGCGCGACAACCTGCGCAGCGCCGCGGCGAAGTTCGGGCTCGGGCGGCGGGATGTCGGGCCGTGCCTGACGCTATTCGCGAAGATGCGGGTGGACGACGCGGGGCGGCCGGCGCTGGCGGGCGCGCCGCCGCCGGGGGCGTTCGTGACGCTGCGGGCGGAGATGAACCTGCTCGTCGCGCTGTCGAACACGCCGCATCCGCTGGCGACATCGCAGGCGGCGAGCGGGGAGATCGGGATCGTGCGGTATCACGCGGCGGCGGCGGGGGCGGATGATCCGTGCCGGTGCGCGACGGAGGAGGCCGCGCGCGGCTTCGGGAACAATGAGCGCTATTTCGCGTGAGGGCATGATGGAACACCATTTCGACGCGGCGATCCTCGATGTCGTGGTGCCGGCGCGCGCGCCGTTCTCGGCCACGCTGAAGGCGGGGCAGGTGCTGCTGATCATCGACCTGGAAGGCCAGCAGGCGGTGGATGCGCTGTTCTATAGCGCCGCCGATCCGGGCGAGCGCTATTCGGCGCAGGACACGCTGGCCGCACAGGCGCGGGCCGGCGGGCGGTATGACCTTTCGGCCGGGTCGGTGCTGCGCTCGAACGAGGGGCGGGCGATGGCGACGATCGTCGCCGATACCTGCGGGTTTCACGATACCAGCGCGGGGGCGTGCTCGTGCGAGAGCAATACCGTGCGGTTCGGGTACGCCACACGGTTCATGCATGCGTGCCGGGAGAATTTCCTGACGGAGCTCGCGAAATACGGGATGGACAAGCGCGATCTCGTTTCGAATGTGAACTTTTTCATGAACGTGCCGATCCGGCCGGATGGGGAGCTGACGGTGGATGACGGGGTGTCGGCGCCGGGCGGGTATGTCGAGCTGCGGGCGGAGATGGATCTGCTGGTGCTGATTTCGAACTGCCCGCAGGTGAACAACCCGTGCAACGGGTTCCGGCCGACGCCGATCCGCTGCGTGGTGTGGGAACCATGAGGCGGGAGGCCCTGTTTTCCAGAGTTCTCATCGCCAACCGGGGGGCGATCCTGGCACGGATCGGCCGGACGCTGAAGCGGATGGGGATCGAGTCCGTCGCGGTGCATTCGCCGGCTGACCGGTTCACCGCGCCGGTGCTGGCGGCGGATCATGCGGTGGCGCTGGCGGGGAACGCGGCGGCGGAGAGTTATCTCGATGTCGGGGCGATCGTGGACGCGTGCCGGGCGAGCGGGGCGGAGGCGGTGCATCCGGGCTACGGGTTCCTCGCCGAGCGGGCGGATTTCGCCGAGGCGCTGGCGGAAGCAGGGATCGTGTTCATCGGGCCGCGCCCGGAGCAGATGCGGGCGTTCGGGCTGAAGCACACGGCGCGGGCGCTGGCGCGGGACGCGGGCGTGCCGCTGCTGCCGGGCTCGGGGCTGCTCGGCTCGGTGGAGGCGGCGGCCGAGGCGGCGGCCGCGATCGGCTATCCGGTGATGCTGAAGAGCACGGCGGGCGGCGGCGGGATCGGCATGGCGCCCTGCGCGGACGAGGCGGAGCTGCGGGCGCGCTTCGCCGGAATCAGCCGGCTGGCGCAGGCGAATTTCGGCGAGGCGGCGCTGTATCTGGAGAAGTTCGTGACCGCGGCGCGGCATGTCGAGGTGCAGATCTTCGGCGACGGCGCGGGCGGGGTGATCGCACTCGGGGCGCGGGATTGTTCGTTGCAACGTCGTAACCAGAAGGTCGTGGAGGAGACGCCGCCGCCGGGAATTCCCGCGCCGGTGCTGGCGGCGATGGAGGCGGCGGCGTGCGGCCTCGCGCGGTCGGTGCGGTATCTCTCGGCCGGGACGGTGGAGTTCATCTACGACGCGGCGGCGCAGACATTCTATTTCCTGGAGGTGAACACGCGGCTGCAGGTCGAGCACGGGGTGACCGAGGAGGTGTTCGGCATCGACCTGGTGGAGTGGATGATCCGTGCCGCCGCCGGCGGGTTCGCGCTGCCGGCGGGGCTGACCCCGCGCGGGGCGGCGGTGCAGGCGCGGCTCTATGCGGAGGACCCAGCGGAGGGGTTCCGGCCCTCGACCGGGCGGATCACCGCGCTGCGCTATGGCGCCGGCGCGCGGGTGGACGGGTGGATCGCGCCGGGGAGCGAGGTGACGCCGTTCTACGATCCGATGCTGGCGAAGCTGATCGGGCGCGGGGCGGACCGGGCGGCGGCGATCGCGGCGCTGCGGGCGGCGCTGGCGGCGACGGTGGTGACCGGGATCGAGACCAACCGCGCCTATCTGCTGGCGGCGCTGGACGATGCGGATTTCCGCGCCGGGACGATGACGACGGCGACGCTGGGGCGGCTGGACTGGCGGGGCGAAGGGATCGCGGTGCTGGAGCCGGGGGCGCAATCGTCGTTGCAGAGCCTGCCGGGGCGGCTTGGCGCCTGGGAGGTGGGGATTCCGCCGAGCGGGCCGATGGATGCGCGGAGTGCCGCGCGGGCGAACGCGCTGCTCGGCAATCCGGCGGGGGCGGCGGTGCTGGAATGCACGCTGAG
>JAJZFF010000368.1 GCA_021805485.1 Pseudomonadota bacterium | reverse complement strand
CACCAGGCCGATGCCGGGCGTATCCTGTTCGAGGGGCGGGAAATCCAGCGCCTGCCGCTGTTCCGCATCGCCCGGCTCGGCATCAACCGCAGCTTCCAGGTGCCGAAATGCTTCCGCGCGATGCGGGTGCGCGAGAACATCGAGGTCGCCGCGACCTTCGCCGGGCGCGGCACGGTCGATATCGAGGAGATCCTCGCCGGCATCGGGCTCGCCGACCACGCCGACGCGATCGCCGGGGCGCTGACCGTCAACCAGCAGAAGATGCTCGATCTCGGCCGCGCGCTGGCGACCAATCCGCGGCTGCTGCTGATCGACGAGATCGGCGCGGGGCTCAACCCGGCGGAGCTCGGGGGCATCGCCGAACTGCTGAAATCGCTCGCCGCGCGGGGCATCGCGCTCATCGTCGTCGAGCATCTGCTCGATTTCCTCAACCGCATCACCGACCGGGTGATCGTGCTGGGCGCGGGGCGGATGCTGTTCGAGGGTTCGCTCAAGGCGGCGTCGCGGGACCCGGACGTGGTCGCCGCGTTCATCGGAGGCTGACGGCATGACCCTTCTCGCACTCAAGGGCGTCGAGTCCGGGTATGGCCCGATGCAGGTTCTCTGGGGCATCGACCTCGCGGTGAACGCGGGCGAGACGGTGATCCTGCTCGGCGCCAACAGCGCCGGCAAGACCACGCTGCTGCGCACGATCATCGGCCTGCTGCCCTGCACCGGCGGGACGATCACCTTCGATGGCGAGCCGGTCGGCGCCCTGCCGCCGGACCAGCGCATCCGCCGCGGCATCGCCTTCATGTCCGAACTCGGCGTGTTTCCCGGCCTGACCATCGAGGAGAACATCCGCCTCGGCGGCTATTTCCTCTCGGCCGCCGAGGTGCGGCGGCGCAGCGCCCGGCTCTACGACCTGTTTCCCGCCCTCGCCGGCAAGCGGCGCGACCTCGCCTCCAGCCTGTCCGGCGGGCAGCGCAGATGCTCGGCATCGCCAAGGTGCTGGTCTCCGAGCCGAAGCTGCTGCTGATGGACGAACCCTCGTCCGGCCTCGCGCCGGTCTTCGTCAAGCAGGTGGTCGACGTGCTGAAGACCGCGATCACCGGCGGGATGACGCTGCTGATCGCCGAACAGAACGTCGCCTTCCTGCCGCTGGCCGACCGGGGCTACCTGATCGATGGCGGGCGGGTGCGGCTTTCCGGCACGCGGGCCGAGCTCGAGGCGAGCGACGCCGTGCACGAGGCCTATTTCGGGCTCTGAGCAGGTCCGCCTTCGGCTATCTGGCGGCGCCTGACGCTTGCGTGCATGTTGCACGGCAGCAGAAGGAGGGGCTCCGATGGCCGACACGCACGAGATCGTCCTGCGTCAGATCGAGAATTTCCGCTTCGAGACCGAATTCGGCGGCGGGCTGCCGAAGCTGGTGTCCGACGAGCCGCCGCCGCTCGGTGGCGGGGCGGGGCCGGAGCCGGTGCAGCTGCTGCTCGCGGCGGTGGGCTCGTGCATGTCCTCCAGCTTTCATTTCGCGATGACCAAGTTCCGCGAGGCGCCCGGGGCGATCACCACCACCGCGCGGGCCACCGTGGACCGGGACGAGAACCGGCGGCTGCGGGTGCAGGCGATCCAGGTCGCGATCGGGTTTGCCGCCGAGGCGGGGACGATCGGGCATCTCGATCGGATTCTCGGCCAGTTCGAACAGTTCTGCACGGTCGGCGCCTCGGTCGCCCGCGGCATTCCGATCGAGGTGAGCGTGACCGACGGCACCGGTGCCAGGGTCAAGGGCTGAGCCCGTCCAGGCCGGCGAAACCGGCCAGCCGCCTCGGCAATCTCCGGCGAGTTGTCCACAGAAATCTGAATAAGCCTGTGGACAAGCGCGGGGGAAACCGCAAGGACGCTTTCCGCAAGACGCATGTTTGCGATTCCCCGGCGCGCCGGTCCGCCATCTTGCAAGCGCGGGGCAGATGGGCGCAGAACGCACGAATGTCGTCCCTGTCCGCCGATTCCATCCAGCCCGCCCCGCCGGCCGCCGCGCCGGCCAATCCGCGCGACCATGTCGAGAGTTTCGCCCGCGGCCTTGCCATCCTCTGCGCCTTCGGGCCGGACCGGCCGAAAATGACCCTGTCGGACGCCGCCCGCGTCACCGGGTTGCAGCGCTCGGCGGCGCGGCGGTTCCTGCTCACCCTGTGCGATCTCGGCTACGCCGTGCAGACCGACCGGTGGTTCGCGCTCACCCCGCGCGTGCTGGAACTCGGTTACGCCTATCTCGGCAGCCTGCGCTTTCCCGAACTCATCGAACCCTATCTGACCGGGCTGACCCGCGAGCTCGGCGAATCGAGCTCGGCGGCGGTGCTGGACGGGACCGACATCGTGTACGTCGCGCGCTCGGCGGCGCCGCAGCGGCTGATGGCGCTGTCGCTCGGGGTCGGCACCAGGCTGCCGGCGCATGCGACCTCGATGGGCCAGGCGCTGCTCGCCACCCTGAGCGATGACGAGGTGCGCGCCCGGTACGGGCGGGCGCCGTTGCAGGGGTTCACGCCCGCGACCATCACCGATGTCGGCCGGCTGCTCGAACGGCTGGCGACGGTGCGGCGGGACGGGTTCGCGCTGAACGACCAGGAACTCGAATTCGGCCTGCGCTCGGTCGCGGTGGCGGTGCCGGGCAAGGGGCAGCGGCAGGCGGTGGCGCTGAATGTCGCCACCAACGCGGCGCGGGTGTCGCATGAGGAGGTGATGCGCCGCATCCTGCCCGCGATTCGCGAGGCGGCGGCGCAATGCGCGCGGGCGGTCGCCCTGCTCGGCTGAGCGGGCGCGCCTGACGGGATCATCATCGGGACCGGACGAGCGGCGGGGCGCGGTTGCGCCGGCGCGGCGGCGCGCAGGCGGCGGGCGGGCGGAACCGGCGCGCCAGCGGCCGTGATTCTGCTCCTCCCGCATGCGCGCTGCTTGCGGGGGCGGGCTTGGTCCGCTTCCTGCTGCCTGCGCGCGGCGGGAGGCGGAGCGGCGCGGGGAGTTTCACGCCGAGGCAGCGGCAGAGCGGGCGGAGGATGCGGCCGAGGCGCGGTTCCTCGCCGATGCGGCGCTGCAATTCGGGATCGGCGAGCAGGGCGCGGAGCTGGCCGGCGGCGGCGATGGCCTCGGGGACCGGAGCGAGAAGCCAGGCGGCGCGGCG
>JAJZFF010000274.1 GCA_021805485.1 Pseudomonadota bacterium | reverse complement strand
GGCGCTGGAATACGGGCTGACACCGGAATCGGTCTATCTCTGGACCCTGCCGATGTTCCACTGCAACGGCTGGACCTATACCTGGGCGGTGACGCTGGCCGGGGCGGCGCATGCCTGCCTGCGGCGGGTGGACCCGGCGGCGATCTTTCCCATGATCGAGCGCGACGGGGTGACGCACATGTGCGGCGCGCCGGTGGTGATGACCATGCTCATCCACGCCCCGGACGAGATCCGCCGCACGCCGTCCCGCCGCATCCGCTTCATGACCGGCGGCGCCGCGCCGCCCTCGACGGTGATTTCGCGCATGGAGGCGCTGGGCTTCGAGGTGCGCCACCTCTACGGCCTCACCGAGACCTACGGCCCGGCGGCGATCAACGCCTGGCAGCCGGGCGTCGCGGAGCTGCCGATCGAGCAGAAGGCGGCGTTCATGGCCCGCCAGGGCGTCGCGCACGCGATGCTCGAGGAGGTCACGGTGCTGGACCCCGAGACCATGCAGCGCGTGCCGGCGGACGCCACCACGATCGGCGAGATCATGATGCGCGGCAACACGGTGATGATGGGCTACCTGAAGAACCCGACGGCGACGGCGGCGGCCTTCGCCGGCGGCTGGTTCCACTCCGGCGATCTCGCCGTGCTGCACCCGGACGGCTACGTGGAGATCAAGGACCGCTCCAAGGACATCATCATTTCGGGCGGCGAGAACATCTCTTCCATCGAGGTGGAGGACACGCTGTATCGCCATCCCGGCGTGATGGAGGCGGCGGTGGTGGCGCACCCGGACGAGAAATGGGGCGAGGTGCCGCACGCCTTCGTCACCCTCAACGAGGCGGCGAAGGGCACGGTGAGCGAGGCGGACATCATCGAATTCTGCCGCGCCAACATGGCGCGCTACAAATGCCCGCGCTACGTCACCTTCGGCCCGCTGCCGAAAACCTCGACCGGGAAAATCCAGAAATTCGCCCTGCGCGCCGCCGCGAAGGCGCCGGCGTCCGCGGGGTAGGGGGCGCGCGAGCCGATCTCAGGGCCGAGCGGGCTTGCGCGGCGCCGCCGCGCGCGTCTGATTGAGCGCCAGCAGCCGGCGCAGGATGTCGTCCTCGGCCAGATCGGCGGGCCAGCCGTAGGCGGCGGCGACGGCCGCGTCCAGGCTCGCGTGCAGATTGTCCAGCCACGCGCCCTCCGGGGTGCCGCGCGTGTTGTAGAGCTTCGTCAGCGTGCGGTCCTTCAGCTTCGCGGCCGCCGCCGCGTCGCGCGGCAGGATGCGGTCCGGGAAGCCGGGCACCACCTCCGGCTCGCGCCGCACGAGTTCCGGCGGGTTCAGCCAGCGGTCCCGCGCCGCCACCAGCGCGCTTGCTGCCTCGGCGATTCGCCGGGCGCGCGGATCATCGGCATAGGCGGCGGCCGGCAGGTCCGGCGTGAGGCCGGGCGGGAACGGGAAGGTCTCGAAGGTGGTGCTCGGCGTGTAGCGGGGACGGTCCTCCAGCGACGACCCGAGCCGCAGCGCCCAGAGTTCGTGAAAGCGGCTGTGCAGGACGCCGAAGGTCGTGTCGTCGTCGCGGGCGATGGCGATGAGTTGGTGGTCGGGCAGGGCCGGGTGCGCCATCCAGACGAACAGCCGATGTTTTGCCACGGTAGGCGTGACGATGAAGCGACTGAGCGGTCGCAGCGCCTCGGCCATGCCTGGCCGCGGCTCCACATGCCGCCACCAGTTCCGCGCATAGGCTTCCCGGCGGTTCTGCTGGCGCGTCGCTCGAACGTGCTCCACCAGATAGGCGAAGGGCGCGGCGTAGAAGGCTGCCTCCGCCTCGGTCATCGTCCAGCCGAAGTCGATGATCCAGGTGTCGGAGGGGCGGCGCGTCACATCCATGCCATTTGCCCACGGCCGCAGCACCTCGGCATTGCGGCGCCCGTTCGCGTTGCTCGGCAGCGCAAGCCATGAGCGGGCGAGATCGCCCGGCACGTCGAAGGCCCCGCCCTTGGTGTCGCCCATGAAGGCTACGCCACGGTTCTCGGCCAGCACCTCGGCATTCGGCCGCCCGTTCGCGTTGCTCGGCAGCGCAAGCCATGAGCGGGCGAGATCGCCCGGCACGTCGAAGGCCCCGCCCTTGGTGTCGCCCATGAAGGCTACGCCACGGTTCTCGGCCAGCACCTCGGCGCGGGTCAGGTCGAGGGCGTCGGCGCCGGTGAGGTCGGGATGGATGCGCTCGACAACGGTACCATCCAGCCGCCGCGGCCCGGCGAGCGCCGCCGCGGTGAAGCAGACCAGAGAGACGCGCACGGCTGCGCCTTCCACCGTCCAGGCTTCGTCGCTCCAGGCCTCGGTGATGATGCCGGCACGCGCAATGCGGTCGAGCACGACGCGGTTCGCGCCGCCGCGGATGCTGTTCGTCGCAACCAGCCCGACGCGGGCCACGTCCTCGCGTTCCAGGGCGGCGCGCGCTGCCTCGAACCAATAGCAGACAAGGTCGGCCTCCGCCGGCACGCGGCCGGCATAGGCGGCGAACAGCCGGTCGCAATACGCATCGCCGAGCACGCGGCGCATCATCTTGCCACCAAGAAACGGCGGATTCCCGACGATCGCATCCGCCTTCGGCCACTCCGCCGCGTCGCCGTTCGGCGCCAGCACCGCATCGCGGCAGGCGATCGTCTCCAGCTTGCGCAGCACCGGATCCGACGGCGGTGGCACGCCGTGGCGTCGCGCCCATTGGATGTGGCCGATCCATACCGAAACGCGCGCCAACTCGGCCGCGTACGGGTTGATCTCGATGCCGAGCACGCATTCCGGCTCGACCCGATGAAACTCGCGCTGCAGGCCGAGCGCCTCCGCCTCGACCATCGCCTGGTGCTCGACATCGCGCAGCGTGCGCAGGGCGAGATAGAGAAAATTGCCCGAGCCGCAGGCAGGATCCAGCACGCGGAAGGCGCGCAGCCGGTCCAGGAAGTCACGCAGTTCCGCCCGGCCGGGTTCCTCCCCGGCCTTGCGTCCCCGGCGTGGCTTTGCCGCTTTCGCCCGCGCCGCCGCGATGCGTGCCTTCACCGCCTGCCACTCGGCGAGCAGCGGGCGCCGGAACACCGGATCGATCAGCTTTTCGATCTTCTCGCGGTCCGTGTAGTGCGCGCCGAGCTGGCTGCGCTTGTCCGGATCCAGGCCGCGCTCGA
>JAJZFF010000224.1 GCA_021805485.1 Pseudomonadota bacterium | reverse complement strand
TCGATCAGATCGGCCAGGAAGGCGCTGCCGCCGAGGGTCTCGAGATCTTTCAGCATGCGCTCGTCGATCGGGCCATGCGCGACGGGGCGGAAGCGCGGATGCGAGGCGATCTCGCGCACCTCCCCGGCCGGCGCCGGCGCGGTTTCCCCACCCGCCAGCGCCGCGATGGTCGCGAGCAGCACCGCCGGTTCGATCGGCTTGGTGAGGCACGCATCCATGCCCGCATCCGCGCAGCGCTTCGCGGCGTCCGGCGTCGCGTCCGCCGTCAGCGCCACGATCGGCACGCGCGGCTGGTCGAGTGCCGTGAAGCGATAGAGCTTGGTCGCCTCGATACCGCTCATCACCGGCATGTTGACGTCCATCAGCACCACGTCGAACGGTTCGGCCTCCAGCGCGTCGAGCGCCATTTCCCCGTTGTCGGCGAGATGCACGCGGTGTCCCGCGCGCTCCAGGATTTTCGCGATCACCTTCTGATTGGTGCGGTTGTCATCGGCGAGCAGCACGGTGAGCGGGCGGCCGGGCCCGGGCGCATCCGCGGCCTCAGCCAGTTCCGACGGCGACGACGGCGCGCCGCCATTCGCCCCGGTCAGGGCGATGCTCAGGACGCGCCGCAGGCCGGTGGCGTCGATCGGCAGCGGCAGCGCGCTGACGAAGCGCCGTCGCTCGGCCAGCGCCGGCAGCCCGGCGGGCCTGGTCTCGCCGACCCGCACGAGCGGCACCGACAGCGCCGTCTGGGCCGCGAACAGACCCGGCGCCAAGGCCTCCTCGCCCCCCGGGAGAGCCCGCGGAGCGACCAGGACGACGCAGCCCGCACCGTGCGTCCGTGCCGCCCCCGCTTGGCGGAGCGCCTCGGCCATCGTCTCCGCCGGCACGATGCTCGCCCCCTCGCCGGCGAGGGCCTGTTCGATCGCAGCGCGGTGCGGGCCGAGACCGAGCAGGCCGATGTGAACCCCGCTGAGAGGCGTTGCCGGCTCCGCCCGGACCTCGACCGGCACTGTGAACCAGAAGGTACTGCCGACGCCGATGGCGCTGTCGACACCGATCTCCCCACCGAGCAGACCGACCAGGCGCTTGCAGATCGCCAGACCCAGCCCGGTGCCGCCGAACCGATCGACGATGGAACTGTCGGCCTGGGTGAAGCTCTCGAAGATGCGCTGGCGCGCCTCGGGCGCGATGCCGATCCCCGTGTCGGTCACCTCGAACGTCAGCCGCGCCCGCCCGGGCCCCACCTCCGCCGCATCGACCCCGAGGACGACACCGCCCTCGGCGGTGAACTTGACCGCATTGCCCACCAGGTTGAGCAGGATTTCGTGCAGATGCCGCCGGTCGCCGCGCAGCGCCAGCGGCGTCCGCGCCGTGACGTGCAGAGCGAGCTCAAGCGCCTTGCTGCGCGCCTGTGCGGTGACCAGGCCGCGGATCTCGGTGAGCAGGTCGAGCAGCGCGAAATCCGCCAGGTTGACCGGCATCCGGCCGGCCTCGATGCGCGAGAAGTCGAGCAAGCCGTTGATCAGGCCCAGCAGCGAGGTCGCGGCGGCGCGAACCGTGCGCACCATGTCCCGCTGCTCGGCGTTGATCGACGTATCGGCCAGCAGGTGGGCCATGCCGATGATCGCATTGAGCGGCGTGCGCAGTTCGTGGCTGACGCTGGCCAGGAACAGGCTCTTGGCCTGGTTCGCTTTCTCCGCCTCGCGCTTGGCCTCCGAGAGCTTGCGGATCAGCGTCGAGGCGTAGATGGGCAGGATCACCTGGCCGCCGAGCAGACCGAGCGACATCGCCAGCTCGGCCTGCCAGGCCGGCGTGGTCGCGACGACGGCGGCAAAGCCCAGGAAGCCGATGGCAGTGGCGGCGAAGAGGTGGGCCACGCCGTAGCGGAAACCGTTGCCGAAGATGATCCAGAGATAGATGGGATAGAGCACCGCGAGCTCGGCGCCGCCGATATGCAGCTCGACCGACAGGGCGCCGATATCGAGGCCCATGGCGAACAGCCGCCGCCCGGTCGAGCGTGCCGGACGAAGCTTCCGGTCCGCGAAGACGACCAGGCCGAGCGCGGCGTAGATATAGGCGACCAGGGCCGTCGCGCGGGTGTGGCCGGGCACGAACAGCGTGACATAGCCGAGGATGAGCAGACTGAAGATCAGGCGATTGCGGATGATCTCCGGCTCGCGATCGATCGCTTCGAGCTCATCGGCGGCAAAGGCAGCACGCCACCGGTCCAGCAGGCGCCGCGGCGGCGAACCGATCCGTTCCCGCTGATCCAGGGGGGGCGCTGGCATCGGCGCGCCGCCGAACCGGCTCAGCCGATCCCGGCCGCCGCCGGCAAGGGCAAGCACGTGCCTTGCTCGACGAGCCGGCGAAGCTCCTCCGCCGGCACCGGGGGACTGAGATAGTAGCCCTGGATCTCGTCACAACCGTCCGCGGCGAGCTGGGTGAACTGCTCGACCGTCTCCACGCCCTCGGCAATCACGTCGAGGTTGAGATCATGCCCAAGGCCTATGATGGCACGAACGATTGTCGTATCCGATGGGTCTGTTTTCAGATGCCTGATGAAAGACTGATCGATTTTGATTCTGGTGATCGGGAAGTTCTTGATATAACTTAGAGATGAATACCCGGTTCCGAAATCGTCGATCGACAGCCCGATACCCAGCGCCTGCAATTCTCGCAGCGTGGCGGCCACCGATTCAGCGTTTTCCATCAGGATATTCTCCGTCAGCTCCAGGTCCAGGAGCGTCGGATCGAGACCTGTCTCCTCGATCGCGGCAACGACGAGAGCGATGACGTCCTGCTTTCGGAATTGTACCGGAGACAGATTAACAGAACAGCGCAGGGGCGGCAACCCGAGCCGTTGCCAGCGCGCGGCCTGGGCACAGGCCTCGCGCAGAACCCAGGCGTTGAGCGGCACGATGAGCCCGTTCTCCTCCGCCAGCGGCAGGAATTCGCCCGGCCGCACCAGCCCGATGCCCGGCCGGTTCCAGCGCAACAGCGCCTCCACACCGACGATCCGCCCGGTGCGCAAATTCATCTGCGGCTGATAATGCAGAACGAACTGCTCGCGCGCGATTCCGGCGCGCAAGTCTGCCTCCAGGCGTACCGCCTCGAACGCGCGACGATTCATGTCGGCGACATAGAAGCGGAATGTATTGCCGCCCTCCTCCTTGGCCCGATAC